>DASVRB010000337.1:0-2923 GCA_036388835.1 Thermoanaerobaculia bacterium
GGATCTCAGCCGCGACGGCCGTCGCAATTTGAGATCCTTCGCGGAAGCTCAGGATGACGGGGCGAGTTCACTGCTCTGCGCCGCAAACACTTCCAAAAACAACCTCGCCGCCAGCTTCGACGTCATCCCGCTCACATCCCACGGGGGTGAGAGCTCGCTGAGATCGCAGCCAATCAGTTTCTGTGACTGCGCGATGGTGCGGACGATCGCGATCATCTCGCGCGAGGTGAGTGTCCCGGGCGCGGCGGCGGAGGAGCCGGGGAGCTCGACCGCGTCGATGTCGATGGAAAGAAAAATCGCGTCGCTGGAGACTTCGAGCTTCGTGCGCACATCGGCCGCGATCTGCTGCGCGGGCGCTGCATCGAACGCATCGACCGGGATGGCCGTCACCCCTTTTTGGCGCAGAAAACGGTCGTAATACGACGAGTTTGCGAACGCGCGTGTGCCGAGGATGAACGTGCGTGCGCCGTCGCAGATCGGCGTCTCGAGCGCGCGCCGATACGGCGTCCCGCTGGAGAGCGAGTCCTCATCCTCGTACTCGCGCACGTCGTAGTGCGAATCGATGACGACGAGTCCGAGCCTGAGATCCGGCCGCGCCTCGGCCAATCCGCGGATGAGCGCGCCGGTGAGTCCGTTGTCGCCGCCGATGAAGAACGGCATCGCGCCCGCGCTGAACACTTCACGCGACGTCTGCTGCACCCGCTCGTGCGCCGCCGCGATCGACGATGACGGCAACGCCACATCGCCGAGGTCGAGACATCTGCGGCCGGAGAGCTCGATGCCGTGTCCGAACGTCGTCAGCGACGGCAGTGCATCGCGAAACGCCTCCGGCCCATGTTTCGCGCCCGGCCGCGTCGGAATCGAGCTGTCGAACGGCAGCCCGACCAGCACAAAATCGCCGCTTCGAAAGGTAGACGAAGAGACGAGCAACGTCGAAGCGCGAGGATCGCGCGGATCGGCAAGATCGCGATGGCGGCGAATGGTGGTCATGAGGTTGTCGTCGTGACTTGCGATGCCTTTGCCACCGTTGGAGCAACCCACTCCGTCATCCTGAGCTTTAGCGAAGGATCTCGGCGACGACGACCGAGCCCACAAGCGCCGGTCGTCGCATTTTGAGATCCTTCGCTAAAGCTCAGGATGACGGGGGGAACAGGAACGCGGCGAGCGCGTTAGCGCGCTACGCCTCTCTCCTCAACTTCACCAGAATCTCTTCTTCGGCGATCGCGTGCAGCTCGCGCGTTCTTGCCCACGCCGCGTCGGCGCGCTCGAGCAGGACGTTCTTGCGCGGGTCGTTGGTGAGACCGGCGACGTTGATGCAGACGTTCTGATACGCGCCCGCGGCCGCGGCGCGTGCGGCCTGCGCACCGACGCCGACATCGGACAGTGACGCCTGCATGCCGATCTTTGCGACGGCGCTGCAGATCTCGATGATCTCCGGACACGCTTCGAGCACGCCCAGCGGCACCTCGGCCGCACCGACGGTCGCATCCGCGAGCGCGCGATCGCGGAAGGCCTGCTCTTCTTCCGTCGATTTCGGCATGCGCATCGCCTCGAGCAGCACATCGAACGCGGTGGTGTCGGCGTCGGCCGCGGCGAGCATCTGATCCTTCAGCTCCTGCGCGCGAATGGCGTAGCGATCGAGCTCCTCCTGTTTCGCTTCGAAGCCTTTCTTCGTGTGCGACAGCACCGCCACCATCGACGCGAGACCGGCAGCCATCGACGCGGCGAGCGCGGAGACGGAGCCGCCGCCGGGCGCGGGCGATTCGCTCGAAAGGTCGTCGACGAAATCGCGCAACGACATCGACGCGAGCCGCGGCGGAATGGGCGAAAGGCGGTACTCGATGACGCGTTCTTTCGCGTCGAACGGCTTCACTTCGTTGAGGCCGAGCGTGCGTACCGCAATGTGCACGAGCGCCGCCTCGGGGACACCGGTCGGCCGTCCCATGCGCGCGAGGTAATGCCGCCCCGCGTCGAGCAGCACCTGCCGCGGCACGAGGCCGACGATCTCGGAGCCGGTGATGCGCAGGCCGCGCTCGCGCGCCCGCTCCTCGCACGCATCGAACACCGCGTGCAGCGGCGCGACGTCGAGGTCGGTGAGGTTGATGGAGATCTGCGCGCAGCCGAATTCCGGAATGACCCAGCCGACCGCCTTCACGGACTTCAGCAGCCCCGGCTCCCACAGCGGTTCGCCTTTTTCGTCGAGCAGCGGATTGTCGTTTTCATCGCGGCGCATGCGGCCGCGCTCGCGCACGTCGAACGCCACGCGATTGGCGAGGCGCTTGTCGAGCGTGTTGAGGTTGACGTTGTACGCGACGAGGAACTTGCGCGCGCCGATCACGATCGCACCGGTCCGCGGGACGAACTCGCACGGGCCGTGATCGGGCTGCCAGAGCGGATCCATGAGCTTGCGCGCGCAGCCTTCGTACTCGCCCTCGCGCACGTCGGCGAGATTGCGGCGATGCGGTGCGCTCGCGGCATGCTCGTACAGATACACCGGTACGTTCAGCTCTTCACCGACGCGCTTCGCGAGCTTGCGCGCGAGCTCCGCGCATTCATCCATGGTCACATTCGCAACCGGAATGAACGGCACGACGTCGACCGCACCGATGCGCGGATGCGCACCGCGATGCGTGGTCATGTCGATCAGCTCGATGCCTTTTTTGACCAGCCGGAACGCCGCCTCGAGCACCGCATCGGGCGCGCCGACGAAGGTGATGACCGTGCGATTCGTGTCCGCACCCGGATCGACATTCAACAACGTGACGCCGTTCACCGACGCCGCCGCATCAGCAACTGCGTGGTAGATCTCGGGCCGCCGGCCCTCGGAGATGTTGGGGACGCATTCGACGATCTGCATGGGCTTCGGAGTCTATCGCGCGCTCAAAAATTTATCCCGAGCGTAGCGAGGGATCTCCGGTGGCAC
>DASVRB010000338.1:0-2624 GCA_036388835.1 Thermoanaerobaculia bacterium
GGCTGTCGGAGATCGCGCGAATGTTGTCGATCTCGGAATCGATCGTCGTGAGCGCCTCGGGGTCGACGGCACCGGCGAACAGGCGCGGCTCGAGCGCTTCCACGAGCTCGAGAAAGTAGTTCGCATGCGCAGCGCGCAAGCCCTCTGTCTCGCCCGCCTGCTGCAGTTTCTCGGCCGCGAACTGGCGGACTGTATCGAGCAGGCGATAGCGCGCACCTTCCGAGATCACGAGCGACTTGTCGACGAGCGCGGAAAGCTGCGTGAGCACATCGACGTCGCCGCAGACCGCCTCGGCGGCGTCGAGCGAAAAGCTCGCGCCGAAGACCGACAAACGGCGCAGCATGACCTGTTCGTCGTTCGAGAGAAGGCGGTAACTCCAGTCGATCGTCTCGTGAATCGTCCGATGCCGCGGCAAGGTGCGCGAGCCGGAGGAGAGGAGTCGAAATGCATCGTCGAGCCGCGCCGCGATCTGCTCGAGTGGCAACACTTTCACGCGAGCGGCCGCGAGCTCGATGGCGAGCGGAATGCCGTCGAGGCGGCGGCAGATCTGCGCGAGCGTTTCGGTGTCGCCGTCGAACGTCGGGAGGACGGAGCGCGCACGCTCGGTGAAGAGCGTCATCGCGTCATTCAGCGACAGCGGCGGAACGAGCCAGGTCTGTTCGCCGTGCACGCCGAGGGCTTCGCGGGTCGTGGCGATGATGCGCGCGTTGGCGCAGCTTCTCAGAATCTCCTCGGCCACGACCGCGCTGCCGTGCACGAGGTGCTCGCAGTTGTCGAGCACGAACAGCACCGGGCGATCGCGAACCGCGTTGATCACGACGCGCAGCACGTCTTCGGCGGCGAGCTCGCGCACGTCCATCGCTTCGAGGATCTGCTGGCCAATGAGATCGGCGTCGGAGAGCGGCGCGAGCTCGACCCAGACCGCGTCTTCGTACTCAGCGCTGATCCGATGCGCGAGCTCGAGCGCGAGCCGGGTCTTGCCGCTGCCGCCGGCGCCGGTGATCGTGAGCAGCCGCGCGCCGCTCTGCAACCGCAGCATGAGCTCGTCCAGCTCTCGCGCGCGACCGTGGAGCGGCGTGAGAGCAAGGGGCAAGGCCCGGGAGCGCCTCGGCGGCATGGCCGAGGATGATAACGCGCGTACGCGGCGGAGCCGCGTGTTGCTGGTTGCTGGTTGTTGGTTCGAGGTGAGTCGTCGTTTAGCGCGTGCGTGTCGCAGGTTGCGCGTTCTTTACGCGTTTACACGACCGGCAGCGATACATCACCTTCAACCAGCCACTAGCAACGAGCAACGAATCAGTCTCTCTTGATCGCCTCGGTCCAATGCTCCACGTCGTCGGGGTCCATCGTGCCGTGCGGGCGGACGCGCGCGTCTTCGAAGCCCCACTCGCGGATGTCGACGAGGTACTGCGCGCGGGAGGTGAGAGTGCCGTAGCAGACTTTCTCGGGCGAGGAGCGGTCGTTCAGCTCGCCGGTGAAGCGGGCCTGCAGCTCTTCGACGATCTCGCGCGGCACGCGATAGCGCTCGCTCGGATAGACGAAGCCGAATTTCACGATGTGCATGAAGAGCAGGCGCCAGTGCGGGCCGAAGCGGGCGATCAGGCGGTTCCAGTCGAGACGGGTGCCGGTGCGGAGGAAGAGGTGCATCACGTCGCCGCCGTCGTAGCGCTCGCGCTCCATGACGTAGGACTTGGACCAGATCATCTCTTCCGGCGCGGCGAGACGGGCGGGCAGTCCGAAGATTTTTCCTTCGACCGAATGCTCGAACCATTCGTCGTCGACGGCGGCCTCGCCGTTGCCGCCGGAAAAGATGAGATCGATGAAGGCGTCGTCTTTGTAGATCTTGCCGAGCCAATGCGGGAACTTCAGCTCCGTCTTGTAGCCGGCCGCCGTCACGGCCGCCTCGAATTTCGGGTAGTCGCTGCGGCGGACGAAGATGTCGAAGTCTTTGGTCTCGCGCGCGATGCCGGTGTAGCGGTAGTACGCGTGCGTGCCGCCGACGAGGAACGGAAGATTCTCGCGATTGAACAGCTCGAGCGTTGCCCTGTAAAAATCGACCTTCTCCTGGTCGACCTCCGGCACCTCGCCACGGCGTTCAAGCTTGAATCGCGAATCGGTCGTCATGGCTCATCTGTAAGGCCAGACGTGTGCCAGTTCCGGCACCGCGGGGGGCGCCGCGCGCCCGTACGATGCGGAAACCGTAAACGTTTGGTCAGCGGCGTGACGGCTGGCCGCGCCGGGCCGTAGTAGCAGGCAGTGGATTCAATGGTGCGATTTCGAGAACAGCAGCAGTTCCGGCAGCCGTGGCTGTGGATCGTGTTCGCCGCGGTTTCGCTGCCGCTCGTAGCCCTGCTCGCGTTCTCGATCGTGCAGCAGGTGGTCCTCGGCGAACCGGTCGGCAATCAACCGGTCAGCGATTTCGAGCTGATCGGGATCTTCGCCGGCGTGCTCCTGCTGCACACGCTGATCATCAGCCTCTTCTGGATCGCGCGCCTCGACGTGGCGGTGACGCAGACCGACGTGACGGTGCGCTTCCGGCCGTTTCACCTGACGCCGGTGCGCATTCCGCTGCGCGACATCGTCGACGCGCGAGCGCGCCATTACAGCGCGCTCGGCGAGTACGGCGG
>DASVRB010000339.1:0-9573 GCA_036388835.1 Thermoanaerobaculia bacterium
ACCCGCGCCGCGGGCGCGATCGTGTTCGAGGTGCGCCGCCAGTTCCGGGAGAACCCCGGGATCATGGACTACTCGGTGCGTCCGGACTACAGCCGCGTCGTCGACATCTGCACCCGCGACTCGCTGCGCGAGCTGGCCACCCCCGGCCTGCTGGCGATCTTCGCCCCGATCGCGGTCGGCTTCGGCCTGGGCGTCGGTCCGCTCGCCGGCTTCCTGGCCGGCGCCATCGCGACCGGCGTGCTCATGGCCGTGTTCCTGGCCAATTCCGGCGGCGCGTGGGACAACGCGAAGAAGATCGTCGAAACGGAGATGAAGATGAAGGGAACGCCGCTGCACGCGGCGGTGGTCGTCGGCGACACGGTCGGCGATCCGTTCAAGGACACCTCTTCGGTCGCGATGAACCCGGTCATCAAGTTCACGACGCTCTTCGGCCTCCTCGCCGTCGAGCTCGCGGTCGAAATGACGCGCGCCGGACAGGGTGGCCTCACCCGCATCCTTTCCGCCGTGTTCCTGCTCGTCGCGATGTACTTCGTCTACCGCTCGTTCTACGGCATGCGCATCGGTTCGGACACCGCACACGCGCATTAATCACGGTGGAGGACAGGCAATCGTGCCTGTCCCATCGCGCTGTACGAAGAGGACAGGCAACGCGCCTGTCCTCTTTTTTTCGTTTCAGAAGCGGAAGCGCAGACCGGCCGAGAGCACGAGAGGCGTGAGCTCGAGGCGCTCCTCTTCCTCGTCGTTTTCTTCCTGCGCTTCCCATTCGATGTACTTCGCGTCGATGCCGATGGCGAGGCGCTCGGTGATCGCCACGTTCGCGCCAAAGTTGACGACCCACGTCAGCTCGGGCTCGAAGTCGAGCGTGGCGTCTTCGACGTCGAACGGATCGAACTCGCCGTTCATGTACGCGACGCCGCCACCGATGTAAGGACTGAAGCGCGTGGCGCGGCGGAAGTGCCACTGGCCGACGCCGGTCAGCGAGGACGCGCGCAGCTCGCCGGCGTCGAAGCTGGTGCCGTCGTCGAACGCCGCTTCGACGTCGCCGCCAAAGCGGTGATACGCGAGCTCGGTCGAGAACGAGCTGACCCAGAAGTGATTGAACGAAAGGCCGAAGCCGGTGCCCTCGTCCATCTTCAGCGTGACGGAGCCGTCATCGTCGGTGATGGTCGGCTCGTTGAACTCCGAATCGCTGAGCCACACCGCAACATCGGAGTTGGACAGCGTCTGCGCGGACACGAGCGAAGGGGAAGCGAGAAGGACGAGGATGAGCAGCACGATCTTTTTCATTTGCGAAATCTCCTTGGGCTGCTCGTAGAGCGAGTGGAACGCCACCACGCCCACTGCCCTAACTTCTTGAAAACACTCGCAGAGTCGCGTCCGCGGCCCTCTCCTGCTGTCTGGAATCGCGTACAGTGCACGTATGAAGAAGCTTTCACTCGCACTCGTTTTCGTCGCTTCGACGGCCTTCGCCGGAGAAGTCATCACCCGCGGCGCCGCGATCCCGAAAGAAGCGAAAGCGATCCCGCTCGCGCAGGTGCTCGAAGCGCCTGACGCGTACACGAAGGATGCGGTCGTGGTCGAAGGTGTCATCGCGACATCGTGCAGCCGCAAGGGCTGCTGGATGCAGCTCGCTGCCGCAGAAGACGCGCAGGGCGTCCGCGTGACGTTCAAGGACTACGCGTTCTTCATCCCGCTCGATGCGAAGGGGATGAAGGTCCGCGCGGAAGGCGTCGCCGTCGTGAAGACGCTCTCGAAAGCCGACGCCGACCACCTCGAAGAAGAAGGCGCGAAGCTGAAGCGCCGCGAAGACGGCACCGCCCTCGAAGTCTCGTTCGTCGCGAACGGCGTCGAGTTGACGCGGTAGTTGACGCGCGTCAGCGCGTCATCCCCTCCCCATCCGTCATCCTGAGCGTCAGCGAAGGATCTCGACCACGACGACCGAATCTTCCCGCGCCGGTCGTCGCATTCTGAGATCCTTCGCGTTCGGAGTGAAAGCGGCGACTCGCGTCGCCGCACTCCAGACTAGATCGTCGGTACGATCGTGTAATCGACCAGCGAGTCGTAATACTCACGATGCGCGTCGTACGCGCCGCGCATGACCAGCGCGTCGCGATCGAGCGCGCGGTCGACCGCCAGGATCCCGTCGAGATGATCGATCTCGTGCTGCAGCAGTTCCGAGACCGCGCGATCGATGTCCCGCCACTCGCGCGGTTTGCCGTGCTCGTCGACGTACTCGAGCGAAAGCGAGGCGTGCCGCGACACGCGCACGAGGAGGTCGGGAAAGCTCATGCAGTCGTCCCACATCGTGAACGTCTCCTCGCTGCGTGACGTGATGACCGGATTGACGATGAAGAACGGACCGTCGCCGAGGTTCATCGCGATGAAGCGCTGCGCGATTCCGATCTGCGGTGCCGAGATCGCGCGGCCGAAGCCGTGGCGTTTGCGGAACGCGTCGAGCGTCGATGCGAGTGCATCGAACGACGGCGCATCGTAGCGTTCCACTTCCGCCGAACGGACGCGCAGCCGAGGATCGCCGAGGAGCAGGACGTCACGCATAGAGACGCCGGAACAGCTCCGGGGTGATGTTTGCTCCCGTCGCGATCACGACCACGTGCTTGCCGCGCACGTCCTCGCGAATCGCCGCCGCCAGACCTGCGGCGCCCGAGGGCTCGACCAGGAGGTGCGCACCGAGAATCATCGCGCGCGCGGCCGCCAGGATGTCGGTATCGGGAATCACGATCGCGTCGTCGACGTGCTGCACGAGGAGGTCGAGCGCGAGTTGTGCGGGGACGCGGCAGGCCAGGCCATCCGCGACGCTGTCGATCGGCCGTTCGATTGCGCGGCGCGCGTGAAAGCTTTCGACCATGGCCGGCGAGCCGGTCGACTGCACCGCTACCACACGCGCATTCGGGTAACGCTGTTTGACCGACATCGCGACGCCGCTCGCGAGTGAGCCGCTGCCCATCGGAACGTACACGACATCGACGCGATCGAGATCGATCTCGTGTCCGATCGTGCCGGCGCCCTCGATCACCCCTTCGCTTTCGCCGTCATCGATGAACGTGAAGTGCTCGTCGCGCGCGAACGCGATGGCCAGCTCTTTCGCGGCGTCGAGGTCATGCCCGACGTCGTGAATCGTTGCGCCGAGGAGCGCGATCTTCGCGCGCTTGGTCGGGTTCGCGCCGACCGGCAGAAAGATGTGCGCCGGAATGCCCGCCACACGCGCGGCCCACGCCACTCCCTGCCCATGATTGCCGGTCGATGACGTCACGGCGGCGCGTGCGTTCGGCTCACGCAGCAGCGCGTTCAGCGCGCCGCGCCATTTGAACGACGCGACGGGCGAGACGGTTTCGTTCTTGATCCACAACTCGCAATCGAGGTCGCGCGAGAGGAGCAGCGCGCGCACGAGCGGCGTCGGTTGCGCGAATGGACGGAGGCGTTCGGCGGCAGCAGCGATGTCGATCAACGTTTGGTCCGGATGCTCTCGAAAAACGCAACGAGTTTCGGAGAAAAGGCGCGCGCATCGAGCCGCAGCGCGTCGTCGTGCGCAAGCGCGGCGCGAAAGTCGTTCGCGGCCGCGCCAAGCATCGCCTCGGGCGCGCGAGAGAGCATGGCGATGGTGTAGCGGGCGCACCCGCGCAGCAGCAACGCCTCGGCGTCCGGCCGCGTCGCGATGAGCTTCGTGAGCAGGCGATCGGATGCGGCCACATCGCCGCGCGCGAACGCGCGATACGCCGCCTCCAGCTCCGGACGAACGGCCGCTTCGTGCGCGCTCGCCCCTTCGATTACTCTGCGCCGCGCTTCCTGTTCCGCGATCTGCCGCGTGACTTCTTCTTCGGTCAGGACCGGAGGAAGCGTTTCATCGTTCGCGCGAACCGGTGGAGCGGCGGCCGCTGCGGCCGCCGGCTTCGACGCGGCTTTCGGCGGGCTGAAGCCCGCCGCTCCACTCGCGACGACGCGCGGTTGCGCGGATTGCTTTGTCGCGGCGCGTGCTGCGCGCAGTTTCTTTCCTTCTTCGAGCGCGCTGGCAAAGAGCGTCTTCGCGTGTAGCGCCGTCTGCTCGGCCGCTTTGTACGCGCTCGAGTCGGTTCCGGCTTTCTGGAACTGCGCACGTGCGTCCTGCAGTTTTCGCTGCGCGGCGAGGTAGCTCTCGGAACGGTCGCCGCCGGCGGAGAGCGCGTCGAGCTGCGTCTCGAGCGCGCGGCTGATCGCGACGTCGGCTGCTTTCTTCGATCCCGAGGCGGCGTCGCGCGCGCTCCGTTGCTTCTCCGCTTGCGCGCGCGCGACCCAGTCCTTCATCCGCGCGTAGTAATCGGTGCGCGCGATGGCGCCCTGCTCTTCGGAGACGCGCCATTCGCGCAGCGCCCCGTCGGGGTCGCCGAGGTTCAGCTTCGCAATGCCGAGCCAGAAATGCGGGACGTACGTGATCAGCGAATTCTTCGCGCGCACGTTCACCGCTTCGTTCGGCATTTCCGCGATCGCTTTCTGCAACGCCTCCGCGCCCGATTTGTAATTGCGCGCGGTGACCGCCGCGATACCGCGGTCGTACGCCTCGAACCATTTCTCCGCCGCGAACGCGGGCAGCGCGAGGAGGAGCAACAGCGCGAGCCTCGTCATCGCGCTGCCCCGAGGTCGGGCAGCGGTGCGGACGCCGGGTCGCTGAAATGCACGGTCAGCGTCGCGTCGGCGCCGCCGCTCATCGTGACGTTGCGCGTGATCGTGCGCGGGAACGCGGGATTCGCGAACGTCACCTCGTACGCACCCGCCGCAAGATCGACCGCGGCCGGCGTCGTCATTCCCGCGCCGAGGTCGACGCTTTCGCCGTTGTCGAGATTGCGGACGCTGACGACGTTCGCCCACGGAAACGCATTCAGCGCCAGGTGCGACGGACGCTGCATCGCTGCAGCGGGCGTGCGCGCGAGCGGCACGGTCGCCGAATGCACCGCCGCTTTGGTCGTGACCTGTTCCGGCTTCGCACGCGTGAACGCCCACGCGCCGGCAGCAGCGATCGCAACGAGCGCTGCCGCCGCCGCGAGCTTCGCGCCCCCGCGTCGCGGCGCATGTTCTGCCGCAAACGATGCTTCCGGAGACGCGATCAGGATCCGTTCGCTGATCTCCGTCTTCGCCTGCGTCATCTGCGTCGCGTCATTCGAACGCGGACGCGAGCTCATGCGCGTCCCCTCATCCGTCAGCTCCGCGGTCGCAGGAAGCGGAGGCGGTGCGCCGCCCTCATCCGACAGCGACGCCGCGATGCGTTCCAACTCCTCGGCGAATTCGCGCGCGGTTGCGAATCGCTTCGCCCGCTCCTTCTCTAGCGCGCGGAAGAGCAGCGCCTCGAGCTCGGGCGACGCGGTGATGCGCGGATTCGCTTCGCGCAATGATTTCGGACGCTGCTGCGCGTGCAGCATCACGTATTCGTGCGGCGAATCCGCCTGAAACGGCGGCACGCCGGTGAGCATCTCGTACAGCACGATGCCGAACGAGTAGAGGTCGGCGCGGCCGTCGATCCGCTCGCCGGCCGGCAGCATGCCGAGGTGCTCGGGCGAGCAGTACTTCCACTTGCCGACGAACATCCCGCTGGTCGATTTCTGCTCGTCGGAAGTCAGCCATTTCGCGATGCCGAGGTCAATGATCTTCACCCGCTCGTGACCGTCGCGATCGGTGATCTCGCGCGTGATCATCAGGTTCTCCGGGCTGACGTCGCGATGCACGACGCCGGCGCGATGAATCGCGTCGAGTCCGCTCAGCGCCTGGATCGCGAGCATCGCCGCGTAACGCGGCGACAGCGGTCCGCGTTGATGGATGAGCTCCTGAAGATTGGTGCCCTCGATGTACTCCCAGACCATGTAGTGCGAGCCGTCGGCGAGCGTCGAGAAGTCGAAGAGCGTGGCGACGTTCGGATGCTGAATGCGTGTGGCCAGTCGCGCTTCGCGCAGAAACCGCTCGTGCGCGCCGCCTTCGCCGGCGATGTTCGCGCGCATCAGTTTGATGACGCGAATTGCGTTCAGATGGACGTGCAGGACCTTGAAGACCTCCCCCATGCCGCCGACGCCGAGGCGCGAGAGGATGCGGTACTTGCCGTCGATCGGCGCCTCGAGATACTTCCGCAGGAACTCGGTGATCGCTTCGCCGCAGAAAGGACAAGCCTTGAATCCGGGGTCGATCTCCGATTTGCAGTGGATGCAGAAGAAGGCCATCAGGGGTCCAGGGGAAGTGCCAACGCGCAATTATATGATCGCCGCGTGCAACAGACGACGTTCCACGTCCGCACCACCGAACGCGAGCAGATCCTCATCATCACGCGCGAAGTGAACGAAGCGCTCGCTTCGATCACGCGCGACGAAGGCGTCTGCACGATCGTCGTGCCGCACACGACCTGCGCGATCAGCATCAACGAAAACGCCGATCCCGACGTGCCGGCGGACCTCACCAAAGCACTGCGCGCGATGATCCCGAACGTCCGCTTCGCGCACGGCGAAGGCAACTCCGACGCGCACCTTCTCTCGATGATGATCGGTGCCTCGCTCACCTGGCCCTATCGCAACGGCCAGCTCGTGCTGGGGCGTTGGCAGGGTGTGTACTTTGTGGAGTTGGACGGGCCGCGCGAACGGACTGTGACTGTGTACGTGTAGCTTTCTGCCGAGCGCCCTTTCGAGTTGATCCCGAGCGCCTTTCACTTTATCCCGAGCGGAGCGAGGGATCTCCGGTGGCACCGCGACGGCCGTCGCCTGTGGCAGAAAGCATCGCGGTGTAACCGGAGATCCCTCGCTTTGCTCGGGACAAAAGTGACGCTGACGCTCGGGATAAAGTGAACGAACACATGGAAGACTTAGACGTCATCGTGATCGGCGGAGGCACCGCCGGCCTGGTCACCGCATCGGGATGCGCGCGCCTCGGGCGCAAGGTGGCGCTGATCGAGCGGGAGGCGCTCGGTGGCGATTGTCTCTGGACCGGCTGCGTTCCGACCAAGGCGCTGGTGGCGTCGGCGAAGCTCGCGCATCAGATGCGCAACGCGCACCTCTTCGGCTTCGAGCCCGTCGTGCCGCGCATCACGCCGAAAGCGATCATGGAGTCGATGCGCGAGCAGCGGCGCGTCATCAGCCGTCATGACGATCCGGAAAAGTTCCGCAAGCTCGGCATCGACGTCATCGAAGGCAACGCGCGCTTCAGCGCGCCGCACGAAGTGACGGTGAACGGGCGCGTGTTGCGCGCGAAAGACATCGTCATCGCCACCGGTGCGCGCACGGCGGTGCCGCCCGTCGACGGCCTCGAGGAAAGCGGTTTCCTCGATCACGTTTCTTTCCTGAAGCAGGACTCTTTTCCCGCCTCGATCCTGATCCTCGGCGGCGGCTACATCGGCGTCGAGTTCGCCCAGATCTTTGCGCGCTTCGGCTCGCGGGTGACTGTCGTGGAAATGGGTGACGAGATCATTCATCGCGAAGACGACGAGGTCATCGCACGCGTGCGCGACATTCTCTCGATCGAAGGGGTCGATCTCCTCACCGGCTGGACCGTGAAGTCGGTACGCCGCGACGGCGCGCGCAAGATGGCGCGCATTCAGGACGCGCGCGGAGGCTCACGCGAAGTGGAGGCGGACGAGATTTTCGTCGCCTCGGGGCGCCGCGGAAACACGGAAGATCTCCGCCTCGACGTAGCCGGCGTCGACGTCGAGCGCTCCTGGATCGTGGTCGACAAGTTCCTGCAGACGTCGCAGCCGCGCATCTGGGCCTGCGGCGATGTGCACGGCGGCCTGCAGTTCACGCACGTCGCCGCCTATGAGGCGGTGAAGCTCGTGCGCAACATGCTCTTCCCCGGCAAGTCGGCCGTCGATTACTCCGACATCCCGTGGACGCTCTTCACCGATCCCGAGGTCGCGCACATCGGCATGACCGAATCGGAGGCGCGCGCGAAACATGGCGACGCAGTGCGCATCTACAAAGCCGAAATGCACGACGTCGATCGCGCCGTCGTCGATCGCACCCCGGCCGGTCTGATCAAGATGGTCTGCGACACGAAAGGCCGCATCCTCGGCGCGCACATCCTCGGCGCAACTGCATCAACGATGATCGAAGAGATCGTCCTCGCGCGCCGCAAAGGTCTGAAGGTGAGCGACCTCGCGCAGCGCATCTCGTCTTACCCGTCCCTGTCCGACGGCGTGCAGAAAGCGGCCGCGCTTTACTACCAGGACGTGGCGCACGGGGTGGTCGGAAAGATCGGGAAAAAGGTGGCGGGCTGGTCGCAATAGCACAATCGTGTCATTCCGCGCGTCAGCGCGGAATCCCCTGCCGATAGCCCATGCTGTCGCACGTCGGAAGGGGATCCCGCGCTGACGCGCGGGATGACACGCGGTGCGCCCTGCCGTTGCGCCATACTCGCCATCTCTCATGCGCCTCACCCTCCTCATCCCGCTCCTCCTCCTCGCCTGCAGCGCATCGGCCGCACGGCCGGTGATCGACAGGAAAGCGCGCGAGGTGCGGGTTGCGGCGACGGTGCAGCCGCGGGCGATGTCGCGGCCGTTCGGGGTGCAGGGGCATCACGCGATCGTCTGGCGCGGCGGGAGGGCAAAGTACTGGGCCCTGTTCGTGAGCGAGGTGTCGGATCGCGATGTGCGCCGTGCGCTCGATTCGCTTGGCGCGCGCCGCGGCGAGAACCTGACGCCCGATTCGTGGAACGCGCGCGAGGACATGAAGAATCGCGAGCCGGACAAGCGCGTCGAAGGCTCGCCGATCGAAGTTTTCGTCGAATGGAAGGGCTCGAAGCGCATGCCGCTGGCGAGCCTCCTCGCCGAGGAGAAGGTCGCGGCGCCGCTGCTCGACCTCCGTTATGGCGGAAATGAGCAATGGCAGAAGAATTTCAAGTCCGGCTGCATCGTCTGCCTCTACTCCTGTCCCGGCGGCGCGATCGGCAATCACGCGCACCCGATCCGCGACTACGTGCGCGACGGCGTCGTGTATGCATCACGAACTGACCGGTTACCTCCGTCGGGAACGAAGGTGACGATCATTTTGAAAGTAGGTACTGAATGAAGAAGCTGGTTCTGTTTTCCGTCTCGCTCGTACTCCTCGCCTCGTGTGCATCGATGGGCAGCGGGCCGCGCGCCGTCGCTACGCTCGCACCGACCTCCGGCTCGACCGCGGCCGGCACCGTCAATCTGACGCAACTCGCCGACGGCGGCGTGGAAGTGGTCGCGAACCTCACCGGCGTGCCGCCGGGCGTGCATGGCTTCCACATTCACGAGCGCGGCGACTGCGGCGACAACGGCAACGCGGCAGGCGGGCACTACAACCCGACCGGCACCCCGCACGGCGCGCCGAACGTGGACGCGCATCACGCCGGCGACTTTGGCAACATCACGGCCGACGCGAACGGTAACGCCACGGCCCGCTTCACGACGCGTTCGATCAGCGTGGCCGAGGGGCCGATCACCGCGGTCGGACACGCCATCATCCTGCACGCCAATCCCGACGACCTGACCACGCAGCCGACCGGCAACGCCGGCGCGCGCATCGCGTGCGGCGTCGTGACGTTACGGTAGCGGGTTCTGGTGGAGCGGCGGGCTTCAGCCCGCCGACG
>DASVRB010000340.1:0-13732 GCA_036388835.1 Thermoanaerobaculia bacterium
GCAGGGACCGCAGGGCGAGACCGGTGCTCAAGGTCCGCAGGGTCCGCAGGGTGAAACCGGTGCTGCCGGCCCGCAGGGCCCGCAGGGCGAAACCGGACCCGCCGGACCGGAAGGTCCTCAGGGCCCGCAGGGCGAGACCGGACCCGCCGGCGCCACGGGCGCCACCGGCGCTACCGGCGAAGTCCCGGCCAACGTCGCCCGCACCGACACCGGCAACATCTTCAGCGGCACCAACACCTTCAACGGCACGACCATCCTCAACGACCCGGTGACGATGTTCAGCCTGTCGATGTCGAACGGTCAGATCCAGAACCTCGGCACGCCGTCGCTGAGCGGCCACGCCGCCAACAAGTTCTACGTCGACAACGCCGTGACGGCCGCGGTGAGCGGCCTGTCCGGCAGCTACGTCCAGCTCGCGCCGTCGTCGAGTCAGGTCACCACCAGCGGCAACGACCTGATCTCGCTCGCGGTCAACGGCTCCTCCGCCGCCTTCCGCGTCGGCAACGGCGGCAGCATCGTCGCGACCGGCGTCGACGACCTCGCTGGCAGCATCCCGGTCGAAGGGGCGGGGACGCGGTTCATGTGGCTCCCGCACCGGAGCGCCATCCGTGCCGGCACCATCGACGGCACCCAGTGGGACGAAGCCAACGTCGGCCTCTACTCCGCCGCCTTCGGCAGCGACGTCCGCGCCTCGGGCGACTTCTCGTTCGCGGCCGGCGCGGATTCTGTCGCCGCGAACAGCTGGTCGGTGGCCATGGGCCAGTACGTCACCGCCTCCGGCGCCGCGTCGATCGGCCTCGGCTACTACGCACACACCAACTCCCGGCAGGGATCGTTCGTTTTCTCCGACCGCTCGGTCCTCGACGACGGCAACTTCGCCACCGATGAGTCGTTCAAGGCCTCCGTCAACCACAGCTTCAACGTCCGCGCGACCGGCGGCTACTACCTCTTCACCAACAGCGCCGTCACCACCGGCCTGCGCCTCAGCCACCTCACGTCCAGCAACACCTCGTACGGCAGCTTCGTCTGGACCGACCGCTCCAGCGACACCGCCGTGACGCCGACCGCGCAGAACCAGACCATCTTCCGCTCCAGCGGCGGCTACTGGCTCTACTCGAACTCGACGCTCACCGCGGGAGTCACGCTCGCGCCGGGCAGCGGCTCGTGGTCGAGCCTCTCCGACCGGAACATGAAGGAGAACTTCTTCAGCGTCGACGGCGAGGACGTCCTCAGCCGCCTTCGCTCCGTGCCGGTGAGCCTCTGGAACTACAAGTCGCAGGACGCGTCGATCCGCCACATCGGTCCGATGGCGCAGGACTTCCACGCCGCGTTCGGCGTCGGCGAGGACAACCGCCGCATCTCGGTGGTCGACATCGCCGGCGTCACGCTGGCCGGCGTGCAGGCCCTCGACGTCCGCACCGCCACGATGCAGAACGTCATCGACGCACAGCAGCAGGAGATCGAATCGCTCCGGGAGGCCAACCGTAAAATGGAAGAGCGCCTGAAGAAACTCGAGAAACTGCTGGACCAGGATTAGTACGATTTGCCATCGCCTGCGCCGCCGCGATCGTGCTGGTCGCGGCGGCGTAGTGCCTCGAGCGACTGCCGTCCGCCCGATACACGTGGAGCGGCATCACTTGCCCTGCCACCCCTCGTCCGCGGTCGGTCCATAGATCGACGGAACCGGCTGGTCATTGAGCCGCAGATAGACAGTGAGCTGGCCGCGATGATGCGCCAGGTGCGCGAGCGTATCGCCGATCATCGCGTAGCGCGGCTTCTCGTCGACCACGTTCCCGCCGACTCGCAATTGCCAGTTCTTCATCAGGTGCTCGTCGGTTGTATTCGATAACGCCTGTCGCGCGGCGGCCACAGACTTGTCGAACAGCGCGAGACGCTCCGCGCCGGTCATGATCACCGGCGCCTGTCCGGTGGCAAGATCGAGATGATCGCGCTCCACGATCGACGCAATCCACCCGAACATCATGGCCACGAGCGAGGAGAGATAGCCCATCGCCATCGATTTCGGATGCGGCTTCCAATCATCCTTCCCGTCCGGCACGCGCTCCACCACCTTGCGCGTCGCCGCGGTCTCCCGTTCGACCTGCGCCAACAGAATTTCGGCAATCTGCATAGTCCCATTTCCTCCTGTCGCGAAGCCTACCGCAGTCGTTCCGGTGGAGCGGCGGCCGCTTCCCGCGCAACGCCTTCCAGCGGTTACACTTCGCGCCACGCGACCGTGATTCGATCCGCCTTCCTCCTCGCCTGCGCCGCCGCGATCGCCCTCGTCATCGCCGCGTACGCGAATTCGCTCGACAATGTCTTCCATTTCGACGATTCGCACGTCGTCGAACAAAACCTCTTCATCCGCAGCCTCTCGAACGTGCCGCGCTTTTTCACCGACGCGAATACGTTCAGCAGCCTCCCGCAGAACGCGACCTATCGGCCGCTCGTGACGCTGTCACTGGCCGTCGACCATGCCATTGGCGGCGGTCTGGCGCCGCGTGCGTTTCACAGGACCCAGATCGCACTGCTGCTGATCCTCGGCGCGATGCTCGTCGCGTTCTTTACGCCCATCCTGCGCTCACAATGGGGAGCGCTGTTCGCGGCGACGCTCTTCTGCGTGCATACCGCCAATACCGAGACCATGAACCTGATCTCCGCGCGCTCGGAGCTGCTGTCGACGATCGGTCTCCTCGGCTCGTTTCTGCTGTACCAGCGTTCGCCCTTCGCCCGCCGCACATTTCTCTATCTAGTCCCGCTGGCGATCGGCGCATTGGCCAAAGCGCCGCTGGTGGTATTTGCGCCTTTGCTCTATTTCTACGTGCGCCTGTTCGAACAGCAGCCGCCGAAGCGGGCGCTCCGGATCATTGCCCCCTCACTGGTGCTCGGCATCGCGTTGCTGCTGTTTCTCAATTCCATGAATTCGCCGCAATGGACGTCCGGCGGCGGCTCTGCATTTCATTACGCGATCACGCAGCCGTTCGTCTGGCTGCATTACGCTCGGCTGTTCATTCTCCCCCTCGGCCTGACGGCCGACACCGACTGGCGGCCGTTCACGGAGTGGTATGACACGCGCGCGATTGCCGGCTACGCATTCATCGCCCTGCTGATCTTCGCGACGCGCCGCGCGTCCCGTCCCGTCGCATTCGGCCTGTGGTGGTTCGTCATTGCGCTGTTGCCGACCTCCAGCTTCTTTCCGCTGGCCGAGGTGGCGAACGAACATCGCATCTTCTTCGCGTATATCGGGCTCGTGCTGGCGGTGGCGTACTGGCTGCTGCAGCTCGTACGCGCGCGAACGATTCTGCGCAATGCCGCGATCGCCGTCGCGTTGAGCGTCCTCGTGCTGCACGCCATCGGCACGCACGAGCGGAACGAAATCTGGGCGACAGAGACCTCATTGTGGCGCGACGTGGTGGAGAAGAGCCCCGCCAATGGGCGTGCCTGGATGAATTACGGCCTGAGCCACATGGCGCGCGGCGATTACAATGCGGCAAAGACAGCATTCGATCGTGCCGCGCTGCTCAATCCGAATTACTCGGTGCTCGAAATCAACCAGGGAATCGTTCTCGGTGTGATCGGCAAACAGGAGGAAGCGGAGCGTCACTTCCGCCGCGCACTGGAGCTCGATCCGAGCGCGAACGCGCATTACTACTACGCCCGTTGGCTGGTGGAACGCGGACGTGCGCCACAGGCGCTCGAGCATCTGCGTTCCGCGTTACGCCTGAGCCCCGCATTCGGCGAGGTGCGTACATTACTGATGCGCGTATTGTCAGCCGCCGGACGCGACGCCGAACTGCGCGCCATTGCGCAGGACACGCTCCGCATCGATTCAACGAACGCCGTCGCACGCGCATACGCGTCAGGCCAGCCGCCGTTCGACGGTGTCGCCGCGACGTATGACGCCTATTTCAACCACAGCCTCGCGGCCCTGCAGCGCGGCGACCACGCGACCGCCGCTGAGGCGTGCCGGCACGCACTCCGGTTCGCCCCTCGCTCCGCCGACGCCTACAACAACCTCGGCTGGTCGCTCTTCAAACTCGGCTTCCACGACGAAGCCGCCCGCGCCTACGAGCAGGCGCTGGCCATCGACCCACGTTACGACCGCGCCCGCAGCAACCTGCAGTGGCTGCGCAGCTCGCAAACGCAAGCGGTGCAGAGCGGGCGCTGAATTTCGGCGAGAGGTCGGCGGCCGAAGCGGCCGCCGCTCCACGCAGAAGTCGCGCTCGGCAGCGTGCAGCTTGAAAGAAGGCGTTGGCTTTAGGCGTTGGGCTTTCGGGGTGCATCGCCCGATTGCGAAACACCGCGTTCGGTGTTTGCGTTGTAGGACCGAACGACGAAATTCTAACGCCCAAAGCCCAAAGCCCGGCGCACCGCGCCGAAATACGAGGACACATTGGCCAATCACAATTACGAAGTTTTTCACGCCGAGCAGGGCGCACCGATCAAAGCGTGGACGCGCGGGGTGCCGGTCGAGCCGGAGGCAAAAAAGCAGCTCTTCAACATTGCCCAGCTTCCGTTCATTTACCGCTGGATTGCGGTCATGCCGGACGTGCATCTCGGCAAGGGGGCTACGGTCGGGAGCGTCATTCCGACGACGAAGGCGATCATTCCGGCCGCCGTTGGCGTTGACATTGGTTGCGGGATGATGGCGCTCAGGACCTCGCTGACTGCCAACGACCTTCCCGACAATCTCGGACCGCTGCGCAGCGTCATCGAGCAGGCCGTGCCACACGGGCGCACCGACAATGGCGGCCGCAATGATCGCGGTGCCTGGCGCAATCCGCCGCCGCGCAACAGGAAGGCGTGGGCGGAGCTGGAGCCGAAATACTCCGAGATCATCGAAAAGCATCCGAAGCTTTCCCGCGGCAACGACGCGAATCACCTCGGCACGCTCGGGACCGGCAATCACTTCATCGAGGTCTGTCTCGACGAGGCGAACGACGTCTGGCTCGTGCTGCACAGCGGCTCGCGCGGTGTCGGCAACCGCATTGGCCAGTTCTTCATCGAGCTCGCCAAACGCGACATGCGCAAGCACATGATCAATCTCCCCGATCAGGACCTCGCCTATCTGCCGGAGGGGACGGATCACTTCAATGATTATGTTAAGGCGGTGAGCTGGGCTCAGAAATACGCAATGCTCAATCGCGAGCTGATGATGGCGTCGATTCTCGATGCGATCCGTGCGTCGAACCTGCTCCCGCCGTTCAAGGCGGAGCCGGAAGTCGTCAATTGCCATCACAATTACGTGGCCACCGAGGAGCATTACGGCCAGCGCGTGTTCGTCACGCGCAAAGGAGCGGTCCGCGCCGGCAAAGGCGACCTCGGCATCATCCCGGGGAGCATGGGCGCAAAGTCGTTCATCGTGCGCGGCAAAGGAAATCCGGAGAGCTTCGAAAGCTGCAGTCACGGCGCCGGCCGCGCCATGTCCCGCACTGAAGCCAAACGCCGCTTCACACTGGCAGATCACGCCAAGGCGACAGAAGGGATCGAGTGCCGGAAGGACAAGGACGTCATCGACGAAACGCCCGCCGCGTACAAGTCGATCGAAGCGGTGATGCAGGCTCAGGCCGATCTCGTCGATGTCGTGCACACGCTCAAGCAGATTGTGGTTGTGAAGGGATAGGGTGCTTCCCCCCCTCGTCATCCTGAGCGTAAGCGAAGGATCTCAAAATGCGACGGCCGTCGCGGCTGAGATCCTTCGCTGACGCTCAACGATGACGAGGTTAATTGGGACCAATGATCACCATCGACGGCTCTCACGGCGAAGGCGGCGGGCAGGTGCTGCGGACGGCGCTTGCGCTGTCGCTGATCACCGGCAAGCCGTTTCGGATCGAGAACATTCGTGCGAACCGGAAATCGCCGGGACTGCTGCGTCAGCACCTGACGGCGGTCCAGGCGGCGACGCAGGTCGGGGACGCAAATGTGGAAGGGGCGAGCCTCGGGGCGGCCACGCTGACGTTTGTGCCGCGTGCGCTGCGGAGCGGCGATTACACATTTTCAATCGGTACTGCCGGCTCGACGATGCTCGTGCTCCAGACGGTGCTTCTGCCTCTGGTATTGGCAGGCTCGCCGTCGACCATTGAGCTCGAGGGAGGGACGCACAATCCCTCTGCGCCGCCATTCGATTTCATTGAACGTGCGTTTCTGCCGCTCCTCCGCACAATGGGCGCCGCGGTCGAGATCGAGCTCATCAGGCCCGGCTTTTTTCCGGCGGGAGGTGGACGGATCCGCGTGCGCATTTCGCCGGCCACACGCCTCCGCAGACTCGAACTCGACGAGCGCGGACCGATCACCATCCGCTGTGCGCGTGCAGTGGTGGCGAACCTCCCGCGGACCATTGCAGAGCGCGAGGTGGACGTTGCGGCCGAAGAGCTGTCGTGGCCGCAGGACTGCCGCGAGGTGCATACGCTCACCGGCTCGGTCGGACCTGGCAACGCCATCTCGATCATCGTCGGGAACGAGCGCGTCACCGACGTCTTCACCGCATTCGGCAAGCGCGGCGTGCGCGCCGAGGAGGTCGCGCGTGCAGCGGTGAACCAGGCGCGGCGCTATATCGATAGTGGCGCCGCCGTGGGCGAGCATCTCACCGACCAACTCCTGCTGCCGCTGGCCGTCGGCGAGGGAGGATCGTTCACCACCACGCCGCTGAGCGGACATTCCCAGACCAACATCGAGACCATCCGCCATTTCGTCGACCGCGACATCACGACCGAGCAGATCAGCAACGGCATTGTCCGCGTCGCGATTGGGTAAACGTCGCGCGACTCGACGTCGTCGTCAGATGAACGCAGAACGCAGAACGCAGAGTGAAGAATTGAGAAGAAGCAGTTCGGCTCGCCCTTTTTCTAAATTCTTCATTCTGCGTTCTGCGTTCATTCCGACGCGGTTCTTGTGAAGCGGCCGCCGCTCCACAAGACGTACGCACGCGTCACCGCCGCATGAACGGGTCGGGCGGCGTTGGCCGCTCGTCGTGGCGCTCGCCGCGTGGGCCCATTTCGGGGGGCGGCGGCGGGAGCTCCTCGAGCGGCAGCTCTTCGTACAGACGAGGCTGGTCGTGCGGGCGGAGATGCGGCGGCAGGTCTTCGTGACGATGGCTCGGCATCTTCAACTCGCGTCCCGCTGCAGCTCGACGGTGATCAGGTTGATCATGGCCGGCTCGGCATTGTCGGCAATCGTCTGACCGGCCGCACGGAGGACTTCCTGCGCAAACAGGCGCAGATCGACCGGCTTCGGCAGGAACTTGTGCACCAGGCGCAGCTCCTCACAATCGCGGAGCATCGATTCCGAGGCGGCGCTGCAGACCACGACTCGCGACAGGATCCCGCGGCCGGTGCACTTCAGCTCGCGCAGGATTTCGAAGCCGTTCACCTTCGGCAGCATCAGGTCGAGTACGACCGCGTCGAACCGGGTCCGGCGCATCGCGTCGAGTGCGCTTTCTCCGTCACTGACGATCCTGCTTTCCATTCCGTACAGCCGGAGCACAGCCGCAAAAAGGGTCTGTGTGGAGGGGTCGTCTTCAATCACCAGAACGTGCGGCATGGGGGCTCTCCGAATTTGAGGTTTGAGCAGGCAGTGTAAGGGGCGCGAGGCCGGCCGGTCTGTACGCTCCGGTACTTACAATAAACATTCTTGGTATTGCATCGGACGGTGAACGACGCCGCCTTCTGATTCAATGGGGTCTCATTTCGCCTGCGGCCTTCCCACGCGCATCGCGCGTTTCACCTCGGGGTCAGGCAGCACGAGCGTCACCGGACGTCCCTCTCTCTCTCTCAAAGCGCAACGCAGCTGAAGGAAACCAGACAAAACATGACGAATCCCCGTGCGCAGGACGCGACTCGCGGCAATCGCCTGCTCAGCTCCCTTTCCGCCGAGTCGCTCCAGCGACTGCAGCCGGAGGTGATGGAAGCACGCCTCGGCGAGGTGGTCTCGAGAGTCGGCCCGATCGCGTCGCACGTGGTCTTTCCCGACTACGGCACCATGGTCTCGGTGATCCGGACCGATCAGGAAGGCGCTTCGGTCGAGGTGGGTGTGGTCGGCGGCGAAGGGGCGGTACCACTCCACAGCGCCCTCGCTTCGATCCCCACCGGGTCGGAGTGCATGATCCAGGTTCCTGGTCCGGCCACGCGGCTCAGGAGAGAGGCGGTGCAGGAGGCGTTCGCGTCGGACGAAGCGTTCCGCAACGCCGCGGTGCTGTTCATGAGCGTCTATGTCGACCAGATCTCCCAGAACGCGATCTGCAATCGCCTGCACCCGCTCGAAGGGCGCCTCGCCAAATGGCTGCTGACGTCGCGCCAATACACCGGAAAGCAGTCGCTCTCGCTCACGCACGATTTCATGTCGCACATGCTCGGCGTCCGCCGCCCCGGCGTGACGATCGCGGTCAACGCTCTCGCGCTCGACGGCCTGATCGATCACACCCGCGGCGCAGTGGTGATCATCGACCACGAGGGTTTGGAGCTCCGCGCCTGCGAATGCCACGCCGTGCTGCGCAACGGCTGGAAGCGGATGATGAGCGAGCCGACGTAACGTCTCCACTGGAGCCGTGCAATTCACCGCGACGCACGTCGTCGAATGCACGGCCGCTCCACTGAATCCCTTACCGCCCGATTGGCAACCGCATTTCTATCCGCGCGCCGTGCGGAGTGCGATTCATTGCGCGAATCGTTCCTCCGTAGGCCTCGATGATGGAGCGGGCGATGGCGAGGCCGAGGCCGTCGTGGTCGCGGCGTTGGCCGGCTTCGGGGCGGAAGGAGAAGAAGCGGTCGAAGATGCGCTCGACGTGCTCGGGCGGAATGCCGGGACCGTCATCGTCGACGCGCACAATCGCATGCGTCTCATCGGGAATCAGAGAGACCCGTACGCGTCCGTCGCCCGGCGAGAAACTGATGGCGTTGTCGATCACATTGCGAAACGCCTGCACCAGACGATCCTCGGAGGCGGTGACGATGACAGGATGCGCGGGAAGGGAAAGGTCCATGCGCCCTTCAATACCGCGTAATTCCGACAGCACGGTGCGTAATTCGACCGGACCGGCTGCTTCGAGATCGACCGCCGCGTCGATTTTCGACACTTCCCGCACCGCGCTCAAAAGACGGCTCAATCGTGCGACTTCTTTGTCGATGGTGGTCGCGAGCTGTTCGCGCTGGGACGGGTCGTCGGTCAATGACAGCAATTCGGCCGCGGTGCGAATGGACGCGAGCGGGTTCTTGAATTCGTGCGAAACGTCGGCGGGAAAACTCTCCACGAATTGCAGGTGCCGCTCCAGACGAGCGGTCAATTGTTCCAGCGCGCGAGTGAGGTCGCCGATCTCGTCGCGCCGATGCGAGCCGCCGAATCTCCTGCGCAGCCGTCCGCGATGATCGAGCAGGTCGTCGGCCTCATTGCGCAGGCGGATCAGCGGACGCGCAATGGTCGCCGCCATGACCAGACTGAGCACGATCGCCGCAATGACCGACAGCACGAATACTTCGAAGACGTCGAGGCGTACACGCCACAGTGCGCGCAGGATTCGCGACGTCGACTGCGACACCATCACCGCGCCGATGACCGCACCATTGCCCCCGGCGCGGACCGGCAGCGCGCTGTACAACGTCAAGGAACGTTGTCCGGCGCTCTCGCGCAGCGTGGCGCCGTAACGTCCGTCCAGCGCTTTGACAATGACGTCGCGCGGCGTCGGATCGCCGCCCGAGCTGTACGAGTCGAATGCGCGATCGCGCGAGAAAAGCGCGCGCAGCATTCCGGCCGCTCGCCACAATTTCGCGCCGAAGCGGTACAGCAGCCGTTTGCGCGACGCCGTTTCGGGAGGGACCACTTCTTCCAGCTTTTCCACCGGCGCCGCACCGCGCGACGCGGAGTCCGCAATGACGACGCCGCGCCGATCGATGATGCGCACCCGCGCTTCCGAACGTCCGCCCAATCGCTGCAGAAGTGCGCGCGCGTGCTCGACGCGCAGTGTTTCGGGATCGGCGGAAAGCGCGGCCGCGACCAGCCGTCCCTGCTGCACCATCGACCGCTCCTGCAGATCGAGCAATTGCCGTTCGAGCGTGCGCAACGAGAACAATCCCGCCACCGGCAGAAACACGAGCAGCACGTTGAAGAGCAGCAGACGTGCGGCGATCGGCGAGAGAAAGCGGCGCATCGCGATCAGACCTTGAAGCGATAGCCGACGCCATGCACGGTGTCGATCGGATCGACGCCGCCGGCATCGATGAGTTTTTTCCGCAGCCGCTTGATGTGCGTGTCGATGGTCCGCTCGGCGACGTGCACGTCGTGCGGATAGGCGTCGCGCAACAACTGGCCGCGCGATTTGACGATGCCGGGACGCCGCGCCAGCGCTTCGAGCAGGCTGAATTCGGTGAGCGTCAGTGACAGCACCTGCGAGTGCCACCGCGCTTCGAAGCGGCCGAGGTCGAGACGGAGGTTTTCGGCCTCCACGATCTGATCGTCCGTGGTCCCTTCCGGCTCCTGCCGCAGACGCGCACGGCGCAGCAGCGCCTTGACGCGCGCGAGCAGCTCGCGCAGTGCGAACGGCTTGCAGAGATAGTCGTCCGCGCCGAGCTCGAGACCGAGCACGCGGTCGAGCTCTTCATCTTTCGAGGAGAGGATCAGGATCGGCAGATGCTCGCTGCGCGCGCGCAGCCGGCGGCAGAGCTCGAGCCCGTCGATGCGCGGCATGATGATGTCGAGAATGGCGAGGTCGGGCAGCCCGCGCTCGAACCGCGTCAAGGCCTCGTGCCCGTCGGCGAACGTCTCGACGCGAAACCCGTCGCGCTGCAGCGCGAGCGCGACCGTCGTGCGCAGGCTCTCCTCATCATCGACGAAGGCGACGAGTGCTCCGGTGGTGCTCATGCCGCGAATCTACTGCAGAAATCGCGGCCGATTCCGTCTGCCACGAAAACGCCTCATCTCTCCTCGAAAACGCCGCGTCCTCTCCGCGCCCGCGAAATGTGCGGCCCGCAATGTGTGGTGCAGGAGGAAACACCAATGACTACAGAACAGCAGAATGAGAGGGGCCCGCTCACCACGCCGGCCGCCGGCAAGCTTCGCTATCCGGTGATCGTGGAGCTGATCATCCTCGGCGGCCTTGCGCTCGTATTGATGATCGGCCTCATGATGATCGGCTCGCTCGTTTCGGAGCGCTCACACCGGGCGAAGGAAGTGCGCGCCGACATCGCTTCGAGCTGGGGCCAGCAGCAGACCGTCGGCGGACCGGTGCTGATCGTGCCGTTTCTGGTCCGCTATGTCGACCAATTCGGCAAACCGCAGGTGGTCAAGGAACGCGCCCGCTTCCTTCCGGAACGGCTGCAGACGACAGGACAGCTTCACCCGACGCGCCGCCATCGCGGCATTTACGACGTCGTGCTCTATCGCGCCGATCTCTCCGTCAGTGCAGTATTCGCGCAGCCCGATTTCTCGAGATGGAACATCCCGCCGCAGGACGTGCTCTGGAGCGAGGCCGTATTGACGATGGGAATTACGGACCTTCGCGGAATCCGCGGCAATCCCGCCTTTCACTGGAGCGGAAAAGCGCTCGCGGTTTCCGGAGGAACGGCTGACGCGAAATTGTGGGCGAGCGGACTGAGCGCGCCGGTGACACTGTCGGCCACCGCGCCCGGAACAAAGTATCCGTTCTCGGTGAAACTCGATCTCAACGGGAGCGAGAACATCAATTTCCTCCCCCTCGGCGGCGAGACGATCGTGGAAGTGAAATCGCCCTGGCCCGACCCGAGTTTCGCCGGCGCGTATCTCCCCGAAACACCGGCCATTTCCGAAAAAGGATTCACGTCGCGCTGGAGCATTTCCTCTGTGGCGCGCAGCTTCCCGCAACAGTGGCGGGACACGGGCGAGGACCATAGCGGGGCAATTACAGCATCCGCATTCGGTGTAGGACTGTTCTCGCCGATCAGCCACTATCAAAAAACCGAGCGCTCGATGAAATACGGCGCGCTCTTCATCATCCTGACCTTCCTGACGTTCTTCCTGTACGAACTGCTCAGCCCTGTGACGCTGCACCCGGTCCAGTACTTTCTGGTCGGCGGCGCATTGTGCCTCTTCTATCTGCTGCTCCTCAGTTTCTCCGAGCACACGCCCTTCGGCACCGCATACGCAATTGCGTCCATTGGGACTATTGCGCTGATTTCCTGCTATGGAATCGCCCTGCTCCGCAGCGCCGCCCGCGTGCTCGGTCTGACCGCCGTGCTGGCGATGCTGTACGGATATCTCTACGTCCTCCTGCAACTCGAGGACTGGGCCCTGCTCATGGGCTCGATCGGCCTGTTCCTGATCCTGGCCCTGGTGATGTACACCACCCGCCGCGTCGACTGGGCCGCGGCGCACGTGGGTCGGGCGAAGCAGGTGGAGGCGTAAGGGGGAGGGAAGTGGAGGACGGGCGATTGCCTGTCCTCCACCCGCTCCCCCGTCATCCTGAGCGCAGCGAAGGATCTCAAAATGCGACGGCCGTCGCCGCTGAGATCCTTCGCTGACGCTCAGGATGACGGGTGCGAGTGTTTCGACGAAGCCCGCCCCTCCAGATCCCTCGCTTTGCTCGGGATGACGGCGCGCTTTGGCGCGCCGTCACTTCAATTTCTTGCGGTATTCGTCCATTGCGGTGCGCTGTTTCGCGGAGAGCTCGATCAGGCGGCGGAGCTCCTTCAACGGCTCCGGATGATCGTCGACCTGCAGGCGCATGACCGTGTCATTGTTGAGCCAGACGCCGCCGTCTTTTTTCACAATCAAAATTGCGGCGGATTGCATGCCGCGCGTGTCGCCGCCCGCTTTCTGACCCGCCTCCAGTGCGGCCATGAGGCGCAATGAGAGGTGTCCTTCCGTTTTCTCGAACGCGGCGACCATGTCGTTCACCACTGCTTCGCCGGCCAGGATGTTCCCTTGTGCGGTGCAGAACTTGCCGCTTTTGTGGCCCGCCCAGGCACTCGCTTTCGAACCGGTGAACGCCGCGTAATTGCCGTGCGCGTCCATGATCGCGAACTGACGTCCCTGCTTCGTCCAGTCGCGCGGCCAGGGATCGGGATCGCTCTCCCAGATCGCCTTCACCGCCGCCGCGGGCGTCATCCCCGCGCGCAACAGCTCCAGTCCGCGCGGCCCATACGCGACGTCAATCACCGCCTGCGTCGCCACGACGCCCGTCCCCGCCTCCGCCCACAGCACCCCGTTGCCCACCGAAAACACCCGCGACTGCACCGCCCCACCCACCTCCCCCGTCTTCGGGTCATACCCAAGAATCGAGAACGTCGCCACAACCGGCGGCTCGGCAGCATGAAGCGCAGTGGTGAAGAGGAGTAGAAGCAGGATCGTTCGCATGAGCGGACTGTAAACGATGTCGCCCCTGTCATCCCGAGCGTTGCGAGGGACCTGGGCGGGCGGGTCGCGGGAAGCATGTGCGTCGCGCCCCAGGCCGCTCGCTACGATCGGGGTGACAGTTGGGGCACGCGTCGTTTAGACGTCGCGCAGCATGTCTTCCAACACGTTCTGCGCTTCGTTGTACCAGCCAACGTGGCCGTGAAAGAGAAGCACGACATCGCGACACGCCTTTGGAAAAGCTTCAGCCGGTATGGCGACCGTGGTCGCGAACTCCAGTGCGTCGGCGAGCGGCTCACCCTCGTGGGCAGTGGTCATGATGGTCGGCCTGGCGGGATCGACGAGGTGCTTCATCACCGCCGCCTCATCGACAAGGTCCTCGAACCGGCTTGCCCCTTCCCCCCAGCACATCACGTAC
>DASVRB010000341.1:0-13924 GCA_036388835.1 Thermoanaerobaculia bacterium
CCGAGGCCGGCAGCGTTTCGCTGAACGTCACGGTGGTCGCCGCGTCAGGGCCGTTGTTCGTGATGGTCTGGGTGGAGGTGATGGTGCCGCCCGGCGCGACCGGATCGGGCGTG
This sequence comes from Thermoanaerobaculia bacterium, assembly GCA_036388835.1. Lineage (GTDB taxonomy): Bacteria > Acidobacteriota > Thermoanaerobaculia > Gp7-AA8 > Gp7-AA8 > QHVT01. The sequence continues at coordinate 114 of DASVRB010000341.1, forward strand.
TCGGTGTTGGTCGCCGAGAGATCGGCATCGGGCGTGAGGAACTGCGTGATGACGTCGACCTCATTTGGAAGGGCCGGGTCGCCGTTGTCCGAGTGGATCTCAAAGTCCGTCTGCACGAAGCCGTCCGGACCCGAGGCCAGTGAGGGGTTGACCTGGGCCACGATGGTGAACGGCAGGTTCGCGCCGCTGGCGAACGACGCGTTCGTGCAGGTGATCAGGCCAGTGGCGCCGACTGCCGGCGTCGTGCACGTGAACCCGGTGGGAGCGACGATCGACTGGAACAGCACGCTCGGGCTCAGCGCAACTGTCAACGCGGTATTGGTTGCCGCGTCGGGACCAGCGTTGGTGACCGTGCCGGTGTACGTGATGTTGTTGCCGACGGTGACCGGATCGGGCGAATCAGTGGCAGTGACGCCGACGTCCGAAGTTGCGGGATCGTACGTGGTGGAGATGGTGATGATGTTGTTGTCGCCGTTCGGATCGGTGATGTTGCCGGTCACCGCAAACGGCTGGTTGATGACGCCGTCGTGGATGCCGAACGAGTTTGGATCGACGTTCAGCACGATCGTGAAGACCGCACTGGCGCCCGGCTCGAACGTCGGATCGGTGCACGAGTAGGTCTGCGCGGAGCCGGGAGCGGGGACGCCGGTGCAGACGAAGCCGGCCGGAATCGTGTGCGAGACGAACTTCAGGCCGTTCGTCATCGGTACGGTCAGCGACGCCTCGCCCGTATCAGGTCCCGCGTTCGCGACGGTGAGGGTGTATGTAATGTTGCCGCCGCGGTTGACCGGATCAGGCGAATCGGAACCGGTGATGGAGAGGTCCGCATCCGGAGTGACGTACGCGGTGCTTTCCTGCTCCACGTTGTTGCCGTTGTTCGGGTCCGACTGGCCGCTGCCGACACTGAACGACGTATTGATCGTCCCCTCGGCGGTTCCGTAGTACTCCGTGTCCGTCGTGACCACGACGGTAAAGATCGCGGTCGCGCCGACGGCGAAACTCGGGTTCGTGCAAGTGAACTGCACGAATGCGCCGGCCGCCGGCTCGGTGCAGCTCCATCCGGCGGGCTCGTTGACGGAGACGAATCCGAGTCCGCTGCTGTTGTAGACGTTGAACACCGCGTCGATGGCGGGATCGGGGCCCGCGTTCGTGACGGTGGCCGTGTACGTGATCTGGCCGTTCGGAAAGACCGGATCGGGCGAGTCGGTGACGGTGACGCCCATGTCGGCGTCAGGCACGACGTACGCGGTGCTCACGATGACGTTGCTGTTCGCGTCGTTCGGATCGGACTGGCCGCTGCCGGCGCTGAACGACGTATTGATCGTGCCTTCGTTGTTCCCGTAATAAACAGTGTCGGTGGTCGCGACGACGGTGAACGTCGCGCTCGCGCCGACCGCGAGGCTCGGATTCGTGCAACTGAACTGCACGAATGCACCAGCCGCAGGCTCGGTGCAGCTCCAGCCAGCCGGCTCGTTCACGGAGACAAACCCGAGGCCGCTGGAGTTGTAGACCTGGAACGTCGCGTTGATGGCCGGATCGGGTCCCGCGTTCGTGACCTGCGCCGTGTAGGTGATCTGGCCGTCCCGCATCACCGGATCGGGCGAATCGGACACCGTGATGACCATGTCGGCGTCGGGGACCAGGTACGTGGTGCTCGCCAACGCTGAATTGTTGCCGTTGACCGGATCAGGAGTGCTGCTGCCGGCACTGAACGAGGTGTTGATGGTGCCCTCGTTGTTGCCGTAGTAGGCGGTGTCTGTCGTGGTCACGAGCGTGAAGGTGGACGTCGCGCCGGCTGCGAGACTCGCATTCGTGCAACTGAACTGCACGAATGCACCGACGGCGGGCTCGGTGCAGCTCCAGCCGGCCGGCTCGTTCACAGAGACGAAGCCGAGGCCACTGCTGTTGTAGACCGTCAGCGACGCGTTCGTGGCCGCATTCGGTCCCGCGTTCGAGACCTGTACGGTGTAGGTGATGTTGCCGTCGCGCATCACGGGGTCGGGCGAATCGCTCACCGTGATGGCCACGTCGGCTGACTGGGCAAACAGAATCGGGGCAAAAAACAGGGACAGTACGGCACACAGACGCTGCAACTTCGCCATGAAGGGAGATCTCCTCTAGTCCAGATCGCGCAAAGCCGGGGGGAACTCCCTCACGATACAATCGATTTTCTTTTCGAACCCCGTCCAATGGCCGAAGTGACCCAGCTTCTCCGCGAGTGGAGTGAAGGGCGTGAGGAAGCGCGCGACGCGCTCCTCGGCCTCGTGTACGACCCGCTGTGCGCGATCGCCGAGCGATACCTTCACGGGGAGCGTCCCGGCCACACGCTCGAGCCGACCGCCCTCGTGCACGAGCTCTATCTCCGGCTGGTCGATCAGCGAAACGTCGACTGGAGCGACCGCGCTCATTTTTTCGCCGTCGCGGCGAAAGTCATGCGCCGCATCCTGGTCGATCACGCGCGGCGGCGGAAAAGCGACAAGCGCGGCGGAGCGATCGTCCCGGTCACCATCGGCGCGGCGCTCGACGTCGCGGTCCAGGAGAGCTTCGACGTCGTGGCGCTCGACGTGGCGCTCGAGAATCTCGAGGCGATCTATCCCCAGCAGGCGCGCATCGTCGAGCTTCGTTTTTACGGCGGCCTGACCATCGACGAGACGGCGGAGGCGCTCGGCATCTCCGCCGCCACGATCAGCCGCGAATGGACGATGGCGCGGGCGTGGCTTCGCCGCGCGCTGCAGTCGCGCGCATGACCACATTCTGGGAAGAAGTGCGCACGCTCTTCCAGGCCGCCGCGGCAACGCCGCGCGACCGACGTGCGGAATTGCTCGAATCCGCCACTCCGGAGGTGCGGGAAGAGGTCGAGTCGCTCCTCGCGGCGCACGATGACGAGTCGCCGTTCCTCAGCCGCTCGGTGTGGGAAATCATCGAGTCGCAGCAGGGACAACTGCTCGACGGGATGCTCATCGGCCCGTACCGCGTCATCCGCCAGCTCGGCGAAGGCGGCATGGGCACGGTGCTTCTCGCGGTGCGCGAGCATGCGGAGTTCGCCCAGCGCGTGGCCATCAAGCTCGTGCGCGGCGGCGAGGTGCTGCTGCAGCGATTCCGGCAGGAGCGCCAGATCCTGGCCGGCCTCGAACATCCGAACATCGCCCGGCTCATCGACGGCGGCACGACCGCCGACGGCCTGCCGTACCTGGTGATGGAGTACGTCGAGGGGACGCCGATCGACGAGTACTGCCGCGCCTGTTCGACGCCCGACAAGCTGCGCCTCTTCCTGCAGCTCTGCGATGCGGTGCAGTACGCGCATCGCAGTCTGATCATTCATCGCGACATCAAGCCGCCGAACGTGCTCGTCACCGCGGACGGCACGCCGAAGCTCCTCGACTTCGGAATCGCGAAACTGGTCTCGCAGACGGAGGAGACTTCGACCCGCGTGATGACGCCCGATTACGCGAGTCCGGAACAGCTCATGGGCCGAGCCATCACGACGTCGGCGGACGTCTTCTCCCTCGGCGTGCTGCTGTTCGAGCTGCTGACCGGACAGAAGCCGTTCGATGCGTCACGGACGCCGCTCACCGAGGCGCCACGCGGCTCGCTCCGCGGCGACCTCGAGGCGATCGTCGCGGCGGCGCTGGAGGTCGACCCCGCGCGTCGCTACGCAACCGTCGACAAGCTTGCGGATGACATTCGCCGCCACCTGACCGGTCATCCGATCGCGGCGCGCCGCGCGACATTTCGGTATCACGCGATGAAGTTCGTGCGGCGCAATCTGCTCGCGGTCGCCGCCGCGGTGGCGATCGTGATCGTGACCGCGATCGCGTTTGCGGCGACGCTGCATCAGAAGCGAATCGCGGAGCGCCGCTTCGACGAGGTGCGCTCGCTCGCGCGCGCGGTCGTCTTCGAATTGCACGACGCGATCGCGCCGCTGCCGGGATCGACCGCGGCTCGCGAGCTGCTGGTGCGGCGCGCGCTGGTGTACCTCGATAACCTCGAGGCCGAGTCGCGCGACAACACGCAGCTGGAGATGGAGCTGGCCGGCGCGTACATCAAGGTCGGCGACGTGCAGGGCTTGCCGTACCGCGCGAATCTCGGCGACACCGCCGGTGCGCTGGCGAGCTATCGCAAAGCGCTGCGCATCGCGCAGGAAGTGGCGGCGCGCGAGGGCGAAGAAGACGTCGCCGCGCGCACGCTGCTCGCCGACGCGCACGACCGCCTCGGGATGGTCGAGCAGCGCTTGCTGCACTGGTCGATCGCCATGGAACACCACGAGACCGCGCGCGCGATTCGCGAAGCGCTGCCGCGCACTCCCCGCCGCGATCTGGCGCTCGCCGAAACGTGGACCGCGATCGGCGACTGCCGCTACGTCGGCGAGCCGTACAAGCCGAAGCCGCGCATGCGCGGCACCGCGCAGCAGGCGTATGAATCGTCGCTCGCGACGCTCGTGCACATGCAGCCTGCGCCGGAGCTGCGCCGCGCCGTGCTGCGCGAGCTCGGACGCTCGCATCAGCGCCTTGGCGGCTTTTTCAGCGGCACGAAAGTTCGCGATCTCCCCCGCGCCATTCGGCATCACGAGGCGGCGCAGCGCGTCCTCGGCGAGCTGCTCGCGCTCGACCCGGCCGATGCCGTGGCGCGGCGCAATTACGCCGACCAGCTCGGGATGACGGCGACCGCACACAACGCGAGGGAAGACGGCGCGCGCGCGCTCGCCGCGACCGAGCGTGCACTCCCGATCCTCCACGAGCTCGCGGCGGCCGATCCGAGGAACACCGAGGCGCAGCACGACCTCGCATTCGCGTACGGCGAGGAGGGGATCGCGCTCATGTACCTGCGACGCTTCGACGATGCCGACGCCGCGTTCGACCAGGCCATTGCCATCCGCAAACGCCTCATCGCCGCCGATCCGTCGAACGGCGAAGAGCGTCGCGACCTCGCGCGGATCGAGCAGTACAAGCGCGAGGTACAAATACGGCGAAATGACAAGTCTTGAATGTTGAACCGGCATCGTTCATCTTGCCGCGTCCACGTTCAACTCCATGGTTCCCTCTCGCTACCGCTCCTCGTTTTCCGTTTCCACGCTCAACACCATCGAGACGCATGCGGAGCGTTTCCGCGTCACCGATCCGCTCTTTTTCCGGAGCGTGTACACGGCCGGCGTGACGGAGAACGAGCGGCGCACGTTCGCGCCGGTGATCGCATTCGACGGCACGCGCATTTCGCTCTCGCGCTGCACGTGCGTGGCGTGGATGAAGCCGGACGACCTCTGCCGCCATCTCGCGTTCCTGGTGCGGCACATGAGCGGGGAGGACGGCGTGCTGCCGTCAGAGAAATTCGAGACGAGCGTCTGGCGCGCGATCGCGTTTGCGGCGTTCAGTGACGGCCGCGAGATCGCGGTCGATGGTGCGGCCGACGCGCGCGAGCAGATGCTTCGCCGTTACGCGTTGACCGAACAGGAACAGGAGCTGTTGCGCCGCGGCTCCGGCTCCGCGCGACTGCTCTTCGAGGCGTCGCCGTGGTATCGCTGGAGCAAGGCGATGTTTCTCAACGGCGCCGAAAATGCGCGTCTCGAGATCCGCGAGCGCGACGCGTTCCTGGTCGTGGAGGACAGGCAATCCTGCCTGTCCGCCGTTCCGTCGAGCGACGAAGGCACCGAGAGGCAGGATCGCCTCTCCTCGACCAGCATCGCGTTGCCGCCGGCCGCGGTCGAGCACGTGCTGCACTCCGCGCCCGAGATGGTCACGGCCAGCGGATTCGAGATCGCGCCGCAGACGCTCGCACAATCGCTGCGCATCGAGATCACCCGCTCGCGCACATTGCGTTTCTCGCCCGTGCTGCTCGGCGGCGGGGGCGCGGTGCTCGACCGCGATGCGCTTCCGAAATTCGGCAAGTTCTTTCTCGCCGGCAACCGTTTCGCGTCGCCCGCGCCCGCCTCGCCGATGTTCGTCGAGCAGAGCGAAAAACCGCAGGCGTTTCTGTTCGAGGTGCGGCCGTCCGCCGGGTTGCCGTACGACCGCGAGACCGTCATCGCCGAGGATGAAGTCTTCGCGTTCGTCGAGCGTCATCGCCACGAGCTGGCGATGCTGCCGCCCGCACTCGCGCCCGAGCCGGTGCGCAACGCGGAGCCGGTGCGGCTCGAAGGCGACGTCATCTTCGACTTCATCGGCGGGCCGTCTTCCGATGCCGATCGCGGCGCACGCGCGAACGACTTTCTCGAAGTGCACATCTCCTTCATCGCGCATTCCGAGAGCATCACCGCGGCGGAGATTGCGCGCGCGCGGCGCGATGGAGTGCGCGCGCTGATCCGCGGCAATCTCTGGATCGACGTCACCGATCCGCAGTTCGCCTGGCTCGACGAAGCGTCGATCGGACCGCGCGGCCAAGTGCTCGTGACAAAGCTCGAATTGCTGCGTATCCGCGGCTCGCTGCGAGGCAAGGCGGTCTTCCGCGGCGACCGTTCGTGCGAGCGCGTGTTCCGCCTCTTCGACGAGATCCAGACCGATGGCGATGCACCGCCACCCGAGGCGTTCGGGATCGAGCTCTATGCGTATCAGCAGACCGGGTATCAATGGCTCTGGCTTCTGCAGCAGAACGGCTTCGGCGGACTGCTCTGCGACGACATGGGCCTCGGCAAAACGCATCAGGCGATCGCGCTCATTCGCGCGCTGACGCACGTCGACGCGAGCCAGTCGGTGCTCGTCGTCTGCCCGACGTCACTGCTCGATCACTGGCGCGAGAAGCTCGCGCGCTACGTGCCCGACGCGCCGGTCACACTGACGACGTACGGCCTCGTGCGCAGCCGTTTCGAGCAGTTCCGCGGCAAGCGCTTCGACCTGGTGGTCCTCGATGAAATGCAGACCATCAAGAACGCCGACACCGCCACGCATCACGCGTTGCGCGGCATCGACAAGCGGATCGCGGTCGGGCTCACCGGCACTCCGATCGAGAACCATGAAGGCGAGCTGAAAGTGCTGCTCGATTTCGTCGTGCCGGGCTACCTGCCGAAACATGTCGACGATCGCGCCACGCTGCAGCGGCTCGTCCGTCCGTTCGTCTTGCGCAGGACGAAGGCGCAGGTGCTGACGCAGCTGCCGCCGAAGATCGTCGACAAGCGTTTCTGCGAGCTGACCAGCGAACAGCGCGCGCTCTATCGGCGGGTGTTGGAGTCGCGCGCGAAACCGCTGCGCGCGCAGCTCCGCGCCGGCGGCAGCGTCTCGTACGTGCACATCTTCGCGGCGCTGAATTACCTCAAGCAGATCTGCAATCACCCCGCGTCGGCCGGCGGCGGGTTCGGCGCCGACGTGCCGTCCGGCAAGTGGGAGATGTTCCTTCAGCTCCTCGAGGAGTGCATGACCAGCGGTCTGAAGGTGGTGGTGTTCAGCCAGTACCTGCAGATGCTCGCGATGATCGAGGACCATCTCTTCCGCAACGGCATCGGCTACGCGTCGATCAAAGGCGGAACGAAAGAGCGCGGCGCGGAGATCGCCCGCTTCCGCGACGATCCCGATTGCCGCGTCTTCACCGCCAGTCTCCGCGCCGGCGGACTGGGGATCGATCTCACCAGCGCCTCGGTGGTCATTCACTACGATCGCTGGTGGAATCAGGCGCGCGAGGACCAGGCCACCGATCGCGTGCACCGCCTCGGGCAGAACAAAGGCGTGCAGGTCATCAAGCTGATCTCGCGCAACACCATCGAAGAAAAAATCGACGCGCTGATCGAGAGCAAAGGCGCGCTCGCCTCGGATGTCATCCGCCCGGATGACCCGTCCCTCGTCAAGCAATTCACCCGCGAAGAGCTCGACGCGCTGCTGAGCGACGAATAATGGAACGTGTGAGTCTTCTCACACTTTGATTTTCGACTGCAGCATATCTTTCGGGAAGTCCACTTCGATAGACAGCCGCCCGTATTGCGGTAGGATGACAGACAAACAAAAGTCACTAACCGGTCGCGCTTCGGGAGCGCGTGTCGTCCGTCCTTTCGTCCGGAGATATTCATGAGAAAGAGCTTTGCAGTCGCGTTCCTCCTCCTCTTTTGTGCGTTCGGTGCCTCGGCCGGAACGATCACCTCGATCAATCCGTCCTCGTTCCGCGTGAACTCGGGAGAGCACTTCATTACCGTCTACGGAACTGATCTCGGCAATCGCCTGATCTTCGACGGTCCGGCCGGACACTACGAAGTCAACGTGAGCGCGCAGTACAGCGGAAGCGTCGTCGGATGGGTGCCGGAGTCGGTCATCGCGACCGCCGGTACGCACACGCTCAATGTCTCCGGCCCGAACGGCAACTCCGGCCCGATCACGTTTTCGGTGAAAGGTTTCCGCCTGCCGCTCATGCTGCTCGTTCCCGAATACGTCCGCGTGCAGCCGCGCTCCATCGACGGCGCGGGTGTGAAGTACGAAGTCATCGCCATGGGCGGTGACGATCCGAGCCCTGTCGTCACGTGCGACCCGGCGTCGGGCTCGATGTTCAAGATGGGCATCACGCGCGTGAGCTGCGTTGCGACGAACGTCTACGGCGAGCGCGCTACCGCGACGTTCAACGTCACGGTGCGCGACGAAGTGGCGCCGGTGGTCACCGTGCCGTACGAGCCGATCGTCGTGAAGGCCGGCTCGCGCGAAGGGGCGATCGTCGACTACAAGGTCTCGGCATACGACGCGATTTACGGCGACGTTCGCGCCGACTGCCTGCCGCTGTCGGGCACGAACTTCCCGATCGGCGTCACCACGGTCCAGTGCAACGCGATCGATCCCGACCTCAACATCGGTCACGGTTCGTTCAACGTCGAAGTGCTCGGCGACCGCGAGCCGTACACGCTGAACATCGAAGTGCCGCAGACGATCATGGTCGAGGCGTATTCACCCGAGGGGACGAACGTGAAGTACGACGTCCGGGTGACCGGCACCAAAGAGCCGTATGACGTGTACTGCGATCCGAAGAGCGGCTCGAACTTCCCGATCGGCGAGACGCTGGTCTCGTGCACCGCGATCGACGAAGCGGGCATGCGCGGCAGCGCGAGCTTCACCGTACACGTGATGGACGTCGTCGCGCCGCAGATCCTCGGCATTTCCGCGTCGCCCGATCTGCTCATGGCCGACAACCGCCTCTACCCGATCAACATCGACGTCAGCGCTGCCGACGACATCGATCTGCGCCCGCTGTGCGAGATCTACTCCGTCACGTCGAAAGAAAACATCGACCTCAATGACGGCCAGGATGCGAAGGAGTACGACTGGCGGATCACCGGGCCGCTGTCGCTCGAGCTGCGTGCCGAACGTCAGACCACGCAGCGCGTCTACAACATCTGGGTCGGCTGCAGCGATTACTTCGGCAACGTCACCCGCACGCGTACGACCGTTACGGTGTCGGGCGGTGTCGCGTCGCAGATGACCGGTCCGCTGGGCGGCAAGCGCCGCTCCGCGCGCTGATCGAAACCATCGTTCTGAATGGCGGCGGCGCGTTTGCGCCGCCGCTTTTTTTTGCCCGCGCGCTACGGCAGCGGAACGCGCAGATCGATTCCGGTGGCCCACGGCACGACCAGGAAGATCAGTACTGTGATGACGATCGCCGCGGCGATGTCGAGCAGCAGTCCGCTCCGCGCCATCGCCCGCACGCGGACCATGCCGGTCGCATAGACGATCGTGTTCGGCGCCGTTGCAACCGGCAGCATGAATCCTGACGACGCCGCGAGCACCGCCGGAATCATCAGAAAATACGGATGCACGTGGATCGAGGTGGCCAGCGCCGCGGCGATCGGCATCATGGCCGTGGCGGTAGCGACGTTCGACGCGACCTCGGACAGCAACGTCACGACGACACACATCGCCACGATCATCAGCACGGGCGGCCAGTCACCGACGAACGACAGCCGCGCGCCTGCGAACTTCGAGAAGCCGCTCGACTCCAGCGCATCCGCGAGCGCGAATCCTCCGCCGAACAGGATCAACACGTCCCACGGCACGCGCTTGAACTCTTCCCATTCGAGCAGACGCTTCCCGCCACCGGCCGGCAGCAGAAACGCGAGCGCTGCCATCGCGACCGCGACCGTCGCATCGTTGATCGCCTTCGCATTCGGAAATAGCCGCGCCCATCCCGGAATCGTCGTCGCGCCCATCCGGATGTCGGCGCGGAAAATCCAGAGCAGCGCCGTCGCCGCGCAGAGCACGAGCGTGATTTTCTCCGCGCGCGACATCGGTCCGGGCTTCGCGATGCCGAGGCGCTCGAGCGGTACCGCCGCCCCTTTCGGCACGCGCGCCGTCGCAACGACCACCGCCCAGCAGACCGGCACGAGCACGATCAGGTAAGCGACGCCGAACAGCATCCACTGCGCGAACGTGATCGTTTTCGCGGTCGGGAAAAGCTCGCGCGCCGCGCCGAGAAAAATCAGATTCGTCGGCGTCCCGATCGGCGTGCCGATGCCGCCGAGCGACGCCGCGTACGCCACGCCGAGCAGCGTCGCCTCGGCCACGCGCAGTTCGGGACCATCGTGCGATTCGCGCGTGGCGCCGAGGCCGCCGACGATGGCCACCGCGATCGGCGTCATCATCAACGTCGTCGCGGTGTTCGACATCCACATCGAAAGAAACGCGGTCACCAGGATCACCGCGAACACGATTCGCCGCGGCTCCGTGCCGACGCGCCGCAACGCGAAGAAGGCCATTCGCCGATGCAGTCCCCATCGCTCGAACGTCGCGGCCACGAGGAAGCCGCCGAGGAAGAGAAAGACCGCCGGATTCGCATACGGCGCCGCGATCTTTTCCATCGTGCTGACGCCGGCGAGCGGAAACGCGATCAGCGGAATCAGCGCCGTGAGCCCCATCGGCACCGCTTCCGTCAACCAGAGCAGCGCCATGAGCAGACCGATCGCCGCGGTGAAGCGAACGTTCTCGGTAAAGTCCGCCGCCACCGGCACGAGGAGCAGGAGCGCCGCGATGCCGGCGCAGAGCACGACTTTGCGAAGCGAAATTTCAGGGGACAAGCGGCGGGATGGTAGCAGTTGTATGCTCGCGCCGAGGTCGCTACCCAATGCTCGGTTCTTCGATCGTCTACTCAGGCTTGGTGGTCGCCGTTGTGGCGACGTTGCGGAGGAAGTTCCGCGTTGCACTGGCCGGGGTCGCGGTGGCCGGCGTCGGATTGGCGCTGCCGGCGCGCACCTCGCGCTCCGCGCGCGTCGAATCGCGACTCGACGAGCTGATGCCGGAGTGGCAGTTCAACGAAGTGCACACATTGCGGATCGACGCGCCGCCCGCGGTCGTCTTCGACGCGATCCGCAACGTCCGCGCGGATGAGATCCGCCTTTTCCAGACCCTGACCTGGATCCGCCGCGGCGGGCGTCAGCTTCCGGAAGGCATTCTCAATCCCGGCAACACCGAGCCGCTCCTCGATGTCGCCACGCGCAGCGGCTTCGCGTATCTCGCGATCGAGGAGCCGCGCGAGGTCGTCGTCGGCACGATCATCTTTGCCCCGCGCGGCGCCGATCGGAGTGTGACCCGCAAGCTGTTCCTCGAACCGATTCCGCGCGGCTTCGCGATCGCTGCGATGAACTTCCGCGTCACGGCCGACGGCCGCGGCTCGCTCGTCACCACCGAAACGCGCGTGCTCGCCAACCACGCTCGCGCCAAGCGGCGCTTCGCCGCCTACTGGCGCGTCATCTATCCCGGCAGCGCGCTCATTCGCCGGATGTGGCTCCGCGCAATCGACCGGCGGTCGCATGCGTTCTCTTCTTTGAGAGAGGTCCGCACCTCGTGAATAAAAGTGAACCCAATGTCTCGCGCGGTCACATCCACCTGCGCGAAGGAATCGAATCGTTTCTTCGCTTTGCCAACGGCCGCGTCTGGAACGACGCCTCGCAGCGCGAGCGTCTGTATGCACTCGCCGCGGCCGTGCGGCGGCCGGCGCTCGACGCGATGCGCGAGAGCGAGCGCCGCTACCGCGAGCAGGATGCGAAGCGGCTCTACTACTTATCGATGGAGTTCCTGATGGGCCGGGCCCTCGGGAACAATCTGACGAACCTCGGCATCTACGACGCGGCGCGCACGATGCTCACCGAGCTCGGCGCCGATTTCGACGAGCTGCAGGCGCTCGAGCACGACGCGGCCCTCGGCAACGGTGGTCTCGGCCGTCTCGCTGCCTGTTTTCTCGACTCCATGGCGTCGCTCGATCTCCCCGGCTTCGGCTACGGCATCAACTATGAGTTCGGTCTTTTCCGGCAGAGCTTCGTGAACGGCTATCAGCACGAGAAGCCCGACCACTGGCTCGACGCCGGCTCCCCGTGGCTGATCGAGCGCCCCGATGAAGCGGTGTCGATTCCGGTGTACGGCACGATCGCGCACGTCACCGAAGGCGGCGTCTACGCACCGCGCTGGGTCGACACGAAAATCATCGTCGGCGTCCCGCACGACATGCCGATCGTCGGTTACGGCGGCCGCACCGTGAACGTGCTGCGGCTCTTTTCCGCGCGCGCGTCCGACGAGTTCGACATCGGCATCTTCAACAGCGGCGACTACATCCGCGCGGTGCACGAGAAGATCACCGGCGAGTCGATCTCGAAGGTCCTCTATCCGTCCGACACCATCGCGGCAGGGAAGGAGCTGCGCCTGCTGCAGGAGTACTTCCTGGTGGCGTGCTCCGTGCGCGACATGATCAAGCGCTACCGGCAATCCCACGAATCGCTGACGAACTTCGCGGAGAAGATCGCGATCCAGATGAACGACACGCATCCCGCGCTGACCGTCGCGGAGCTGATGCGGATCTTCGTCGACGAGCAGCGGATGCCGTGGGAAGAGGCGTGGGCGATCACCGTCGCGACGTGCGGCTACACGAATCACACACTGCTGCCGGAAGCGCTGGAGCGCTGGTCGTACGACCTGATGCAGCGCGTCCTGCCGCGGCATCTGCAGATCATTCAGGAGATCAATCGCCGCCTGCTCGCCGAAGTGGAGCGCCGTTTTCCCGGCGACATGCTGATGCAGCACAACGTGTCGATCCTCGCGGACGGCGAAGTGCGCATGGCCAATCTGGCGATGGCGGGGAGCCATTCGGTCAACGGCGTCGCGGAACTGCATTCGCAGCTCGTCACCACCTCGCTCGCACCCGATTTCTATCGGCTCTATCCCGACCGCTTCAACAACAAGACGAACGGCGTGACGCCGCGGCGCTGGCTGCTGCATTCGAACCGTCCGCTCGCGTCGCTGATCACGCGCACGATCGGCAACGGCTGGATCACCGACCTCGATCGTCTGCGCGAGCTGGAACTGTTCGCCGACGACTCCGCGCTGCTCGAAAAGCTCGACAGCGTGAAGCGCCGCAACAAAGTCGCGCTCGCGCGCCTCACCAAAGACCTGACCGGCGTGACCGTCGATCCGATGTCGATGTTCGACGTGCAGGTGAAGCGCATCCATGAATACAAGCGGCAGTTGCTCAACGCGCTGCACGTGATTCATCGCTACTGGTCGATCGTCGAAGACGGCGTCGTGCCGCTGCATCCGCGTACCGTCTTCTTCGCCGGAAAAGCGGCGCCGGGCTACTGGATCGCGAAGCTGATCATCAAGCTCATTCACTCCGTCGCCGAAGTCGTGAATGCCGATCCGCGTTCACGGGAGCACCTGCGCGTCGTCTTTCTGCCCGACTATCGCGTCACTCTCGCTGAAGCCATCATGCCGGCCGCGGAGCTCTCCGAACAGATCTCGACCGCCGGCAAGGAGGCCTCGGGCACCGGCAACATGAAGCTCGCGCTCAACGGCGCGCTGACGATAGGTACGCTGGACGGCGCCAATATCGAAATCCGCGACCATGTGGGCGAAGACAACATCTTCATCTTCGGC
>DASVRB010000342.1:0-4095 GCA_036388835.1 Thermoanaerobaculia bacterium
TCGCGCGCATTCGGGCGGCCGAAGCGGCCGCCGCTCCACAGGGACGTTCGCAGGACGACGAGCGGAGCAACTTCCTCCGCTAAACTGCGGGCACACACGACAATGGAACTCCTTCTCTGGCGGTGGAGCACGACGGCTCAGATCACGTCGGCGGTGATGCTGGCGGTGTTTTTTGTGGTGCTGGGGCGGTCGTTCCGGCGGGTGGAGCTGAGCTCGTGGATCGCGGCCTGGGTGGCGAATCTCGGCGCGCTGGCGGTGACGAGCGTCTTCTGGTTCGCGCAGCCACAATCGCCGATCGCGTTCACGATGCTGCGGTGGGGCTATTTTTTTTCGAAGACGACGTTCGTGGTCTGCCTCGCCATCGGCGCGGCCACGTTCGTGCGTCGGAGGGTCGTGCCGATCGGCCGGACGGTCGTGGTGACGGTGGCGCTGTTCGCGGCGGGTGCCGCGGTCGCTCTCGACAGCATCGCCCTGATCGGCACCGTGCAGTCCGCGGCCATCGCGCTCATCCTCGGCACGGGCGCGGTGATTCTGTTCGCGCGCGGCTCCGACGGCTCGGAGTGGCTCGCGACCGGCTTTGCGGCGCGCGCGCTGCTGGCGGTCGCGGAGACGTTTGCCTACACGACGCGCATCGTGCCGAACCGCTGGTCCGAGGCCGGATTCATCGACATCGTGCTGGCGTCACACTCTTCATTCGACACCGGCGCGGAGTGGGCGATCGCCCTCGGCTGCGTGCTCATGCTGCACCGCAAAATCCAGCGCGAGCTCTCGCAGACGAATCAGGAGCTGGTCGCGGCAAAGGAAGTCCTGCAGGGGCTCGTCGATCGCGATCCGCTGACCGGCCTCCCCAATCGCGGCGCACTGGCCGGGATTTACCGGACCGTCTTCGATTCCGGCGCGACGATCCTCTTTTTCGACCTCAACGATTTCAAACGGATCAACGACGTCTACGGTCATCACGCGGGCGATGAGTGTCTGAAGCGTTTCGCCGATGCACTGACCGGCAGCTACCGTCCCGACGATCATGTGATCCGGTATGCGGGCGACGAGTTCATGGTGATTGCGCCGGCGGTGGAGCCGCAGGCGATCGCGGCGCGCGCGGAGGCGCTCCAGGCGCGTCTCCGTTTCGAGCGCAGCCAAGGGCCGGAGATCAAGTTCGCGCTCGGCGCCGCGTATCTGCCGCCCGGCGCCAACGCTGAAGAGGCGGTGCGCGCCGCCGACGAGGCGATGTATCGCGACAAAGAGCGCAAGCGCGGCCGCGTCCGTTCTGTTTAGCGGCTACTTCAACTGTTCGGGCCTGTTGTCGGCGAGCGTCTCGCCGAGGTCGTTCGGAGCGCGGTCCTCACCTCCGGCGGCGTCCTGGCCCGAGTGCTCGCCGCGCGCGGGACCGTCGTAGCCGAGCACTTCATCGCCGACGATCGCATCGATTTTCTCGGTCTGCTCTTCCGTTGATTTTTCGTCGCTCATGATGGGATGCGAAGCAAGGGGCGAGCCTTGTGGCGGCCGCCACCATTACGGCGCATCATCGATGCGATCGGCGTCACGAACGCGAGAAAAAGCACGAGTTTCATGCAACGTCCGGCGCTGCGGCGCGTACCTCTTGTATGGCACATGCGGACGGCGAACGCGCACGGCAGACGGCGGCGGACGGGCTCACGCATCAGACCGAGTTGCCGTGTCCCTGTTGCGGCATGCGGCTCTTCCTCGAGGACGGCAGTTGGCCTTACCGCTACACGCAGGTGCTGCTGCATCTCGATCGTTGCGCGCCGTATCTCACGTCGGACGAACGGCACGAGGCCGCACAGACGCTGCGCGACGATCTTTAGCGGAAACCGCTACTCGTCGAGCAGCGTCGCGACCGCAGAGGCCACCTGCTCCGGCACCTTGCCGTCGGCGGCGTCGTAGTAAGCGCGGATGACGCCGTTCTTGTCCGCCACCGCGAAGCGGGAGCTGTGCAGGAGCGCTTCACCCCCCGGCATCGGATCGCCCGCCGCGAGCTTGAAGCCTTTCACGCTGAGGTCGACGATGGCGTTGCGATCGCCGGTCAGGAACGTCCACCGCTCGTCGTTGCGGACGCGTTTCGCGTAATTCGCGAGCACCTGCGGCGTGTCGCGCGCCGGATCGACGGTGATGGAGACGAAGCGCACCGGCGCGTCCTTGTCGATCTTCCCGGTCAGCGCGCGCATGTTGTTGGTCATGATCGGGCAGATGCCGGTGCAGCTCGTGAAGATGAAGTCGTAAACGGTGACGCTCCCCTTCATCGCATCGAGCCGGACGGCGCGGCCGCGCTCGTCAATGAGATGCGCGTCCGGCACCGGAAAGAGCTGCGGCAGTTCCGGTGCGGGCTTGCAGGCGACGAGCAATGCGAGCAGCAGGAGGTTACGCGCGCGCATCGACGACCAGGAGCAACATCACGGTGAGGAGATAGAGGTTGGAGATCATGAAGAGACCGCGCGCGTGGCCGGTGCTCCGCTCGAAGAAGAAGCGGATCGCGTATGCGAGCAGCGCGGCGCCAGCGGCGGTGGCGCCGACGAGATAGACGGTGCCGGTCAGGCCGAGGAACGTCGGGGCGACGCTGAGCGGCAGGAGCGCGAGCGTGTAGTAGATGGCCTGGCGCGCCACCGCGGTGCCGTCCGCGTCGATAGTCGAGAGCATCACGTAACCGCCGCGCGCGTAGTCCTCGCGATACAGCCAGCTGATGGCCATGAAGTGCGGCAATTGCCAGAAGAAGAGGATGCCGAAGATGATCCAGCCGCCGACGCCGAGCTCGTTGGTGGCGGCGGTCCAGCCCATGAGCGGCGGAACCGCCCCCGGAATGGCGCCGATGATCGTGCAGATGGTCGAAACGCGCTTGAGCGGCGTGTAGACGAAGATGTAGCTGGTGAGCGTGAACGCGCCGAGGGCGGCGGTCAGCCAGTTCACCGCCAGTCCGAGATACGCGGTGCCGAGGATGGCAATAGCGGACGAGAAAATCAGCGCCGCGCGCGGGGTGATGCGGCCCGCTGGGAGCGGACGGCTGCGGGTGCGATTCATCCGGCCGTCGTGCTCGCGCTCGACGTACTGATTGAGCGCGTTCGTGCCCGCGGCGACGAGTGCGGTGCCGAGCAGCGCGTGCAGCATCAGGATCGGATTCACCGTTTCGGCGGCGAAGAGGTAGCCGGCCGCGGTGGTGATCAGCACCATCAGCACGATGCGCGACTTCGAGAGCTCGAGGTAGTCGCGGGTGAGGCTCGGCCGCGCCGCCGTGTCGAGAGCGACCGTGGTCAAGCCGTCACCTCGATCAGCGACGTGCGCTCGCGAGCGGCCCTGCGCCAGGCGAGCGTGCGCGCGGAGAGCGTGAGGACGAGCGAGAGCGCGAGCGTGAACGCGCCGGTCACGACGTGCAGGCTGGTGATGTGCGGCTGTTTGCCGCTCCAGATCACGTAACCGCCGAGCACGACCTGCGCGGCGACGACGGCGAGGAGGATGCTGGCGAGGCCGCGCAGCGGATGCTCGCGCTCGTAGCGCAGCAGGCGGACGGCCATGGCGATGACGGCCGCGGCGACGATGAAGCCGCCGGCGCGATGCACGTACGCGGCGATGATCTCAGTCGAGACGAACGCCGGGACGACCCGTCCGAACGACAGCGGAAAGTCGGGAATGGCGAGTCCAGCGCCGAGGTGGCGGAGCACCGCGCCGGCGAGGATCTGCAGATAGACGAGGGTGGTGAGGCCCCACGCCATCGTGACCGGTGCGTCCCCTTTTTCGACGTTGCGCAGCGAGTGGTAGAAGCGCGAGGTGAAGAACGCGATCGCGACGTTGATGCAGAAGAAGATCTCGGCGAGCGCCGCATGCGAAATGGAGACTGCTTTCGGCAGGAGCAGGAGGACGGTGATGCCGCCGAGCACGCCCTGCACGATGACGGCGAGGAGCGAGAGCCAGCCGAGCACGCGCACGAAGCGTTTGGCCTCGCGGCGCTGCAGCCAGATGGCCTGAATGACGGTCAGGAAGCCAACCGTCGAGGCGATCAGGCGATGCCCATGCTCGTAGAAGATGCCGCCGACCCACTTGCTGTACGGGAACGAGAACATGAACTCGCCGTACGTGTTCGGCCAG
>DASVRB010000343.1:0-2204 GCA_036388835.1 Thermoanaerobaculia bacterium
TTGTCGGCGGGCTAAAGCCCGCCGCTCCACTAGAAACGCTACCTCGGCCCCGGCTCCACCCACCGCCGCAGCCACTGATCGACTTCCCGATAAAACACGCGCGAGTTCTCAGCGTTGAGAATCCAGTGATTCTCTTCCGGCCAGACCAGGAGCCGGCTCGGGACGCGCATGCGCTGGAGGATCGACCACATCTCGATCGTGTTGTTCAGCGGCACGCGGTAATCGCGCTCGCCGACCGACAGCAGCATCGGCGTCTTGAACTGTGCGGCGTAACGCGCCGGGTTCTGGGTGCGCCACGCTTCGTTCTGCTCCCACACCGGACCGCCCATCACCAGCTCGCGGCCATAGATCGTGTCGGACGTGGCCCATTGCGACTCGAGATTCACCAATCCCGCGTGGCTGATCAGCGCCTTGAACCGCGTGCCCGACCATGCCTCCAGCGCGTTCGCCAGATGGCCGCCGTAGCTCGCGCCGCCGGCCACCTGACGCGTCGCGTCGATGAACGGATATTTCGCAATCGCCGCATCGGCCGCTTCGACGAGCTCCTCGGCGGGCCCTCGCAGCGGATCGCCCTGAATGAGCTGCGCGAACTCTTCACCGAATCCGGTCGAGCCGGTGTAGTTCGTCATCAGCATCACGTAGCCCGGCTTCGCGAGCAGGTGATAGTTCCAGCGCAGCGAGATGTTGTCCGTCCACATGTTGTGCGCGCCGCCGTGGATGAGCACGAACAGCGGGTACTTTTTCGATGGATCGAAGTTCGCCGGCTTGACGATGAAGTTGTGGATCCTGCGCCCGCGCTTGGAGGTGAACCAGAAGTGCTCCGGCGCCTGCCAGTCGATGTTGCGGGCCTGCTCGACGTTGAAGGTGGTGAGGTTGCGATGGCTCTTCGCGGTCGTGTCGATGCGCACGAGCTCCGCCGGGTCGATCGACGAGCCCCACTGCGCGACGACGACCGGCGCCTGCTCCGCGGCCGTGAGGCCACTGTACGCACCGCGCTCCGGCTTCATGAAGAGACGGGCCTCGCCGCCGCTGGCCGGAACGGTAAAGATGTTGACCAGCCCCGCATCCTCGGCGGTGAAGTAGATCGTCTTCGCGTCGCTGCTCAGCGCGTAGCTGCCGACCGAACGGTCGGTGGTCGCGACCACCCGCTCATTCGCGAGCTGTCCGTTCACCGGCGGCCAGTTGAACGCCACGAGGCGCGTGAGGTTGTACGACTTGGCGTTGTTGATGTCGCGCGTCGCGAACAGCGTCCGTCCGTCGGGCGTGAAGGTCGGGCTGCCGTAGCTGCCGGTCGCGCGCGTGATGCGCTCCGGCTCGCCGCCGTTGACGCTCACGCGATACAGATCCCAGCTCACCTCGGCGTACGCGGCCGTGTTCATCGCGGTCGTCGCGGCGAAGACGATCCACTGTCCGTCCGGCGACCATTCGCCGCTGATCGTTTCGCCGCCGCTGCCGCCGCCCGTCCCGGCGAATCCCGCTTCGGCCACGAGCTTCGTGCCGGCCAGCAGATCCTTCGCCGGGCCGCCGTCGACGCTCTGCACGAGGATGCGCGGCTCGCGATTCGGATCGATCCAGCGATCCCACGCGCGGATGGGGAAGGAGTCGTAAATGCGGACCTTGTACTTGCGGTCCTTCTCCTCTTTCGCCGCCTTCTTCTGCGCCTCGTCGTCGATGGCGTCAGGGAACAACGTGCTGGCGAAGAGGACGCGCTGGCCGTCGGGACTGAACTTCGGCGAGCGCACGGCTTGAGAAAGATTCGTGAGCCGCTGCGCCTCGCCGCCGCCGATGATGTCGAGGATGTAGATCTGGCTCACCTCGTCGGCGTCGCGTTTCGCTGAGAAAGCGATGCGACGGCTGTCGGGCGACCACGACGGATCGCTCTCGCCCGCCTTCATCGACGTGATCTTGCGCGGCTTTGCGCTGCCGTCCGACGGCACGATCCAGAGATCGGAAGTCTGTTCTTTTTCGTCGTACGACGGCTCGGTCACCGAGAAGACGACCCACTTGCCATCGGGGCTGATCGCCGGCGCGCCGACGCGCTTCATCAGCCACATCGTTTCGTGCGTGAGCGGCTGTTTCTCGGCCGCCGATACGGTGATGGTCAGCAGCGCGAACATCACCGCGAAAAGAGTGCGTTGCAACTTCACTGAGCTACCTCCATTGGATGTCGTTGTCCTGCCCGCGCATTTTTGCATGGGGGATCA
>DASVRB010000344.1:0-6982 GCA_036388835.1 Thermoanaerobaculia bacterium
GCGGATGCGTGATCACCGCGCCGTTCTTGACGGCAAAAAAATTCGAGCTCGCCCCTTCCCGCACGAAGCCTTCGGCGAGCAGGATCGCCTCGTCGGCATTGGCGCGCTGCGCTTCTTTCTTCGCCAGGGCGTTGGCCAGCAGGTTCACCGACTTGATGTCGCAGGAGGTCCAGCGACGGTCGCGCGTGGTGATGACGCGGATGCCGCGCTCCTGTTTTGCGGCGTCCGGAAAGGTGAAGCGGCGCGAATACGCCACGACGGTCGGAGCGAGATTTTCGGGCCAGAAGTGCGCGCGCGTTCCCTCGCCGCGCGAGATCTGGATGTAGACGATGCCGTCGTCGAATTCGGTGCGCGCGAGCAGCTCGCGCATCGTCTCGGCGAAGGCGCTCTCGCTCCAGACCGAACGGATCTCGAGCTGGCGCAGCGAGCGCTCCATCCGGCGGTAGTGATCGAGCAGGAAAATGGGGCGTTTGCCGAGGAATTTGAATACTTCGTAGACCGCATCACCGAACTGGAAACCGCGATCCTCAACGCCGAGGACCCGCTCGTCGGTGGTGGTGAAACGGCCGTTGAAATAGAGGACGTCTGCCATGGAGCGGGAATGATACTCAGACGTCGATGGCCTTGATGATGACGACGGTGCGGTCGTCTTCTTCTTCGCGGCCCCATTTCGCCACGCGCGCCAGCACTTCCTGCCCGATCTCCTGCGCCGTACGCGTGCGGCTGGCCTTCACGAGGCGGATCAGCCGCTCGATGCTGAACTCGCGGTCTTTTTTGTCGTGCGCTTCGATGATGCCGTCGGTGTACATGCAGAGCAGGTCGCCCGGCTCGAGGCGGACGAAGCCGCGCGTGTAGGTCGCATCGGGAGTCGGCCCGAGCACCGGCCCGCCATTGCGCAGGAACTCGGTCTTGCCGTCTTTGTGCAGGACGAACGGCGGATTGTGGCCGGCGTTGCAGTAGATGAGGATGCCGCCGGTCTCGAGCTCGCCGTAAAACAGCGAGACGAATTTCGTGGTGAGCCGGCCGCGATGAATGATGTGGTTGAGCTTCTCCAGTGTCCGGACGATCTTGAAATCGCGGTCGGTGGCCATGCGCAGGCCCATGTAGACGTCGCGCACGACCAGCGCGGCCGGCAGTCCGTGACCGGAGCCGTCGGCGATCGCCAGCCCGAGGATGTTGTCGGAGACCGGGATGTAATCGTAGAAGTCGCCGCTCACCACTTCCGCGGCCTCAGTGCGGCCCCAGATGTCGTAGCCGGCGTATTGCGGGATGCGCGACGGCAGGATCGACTGCTGGATGCGTTGCGCTTCGACGATCAGCGATTCGTACCACTGCGTGCGGATGCGCTGGTTGATCGCGTAGCGGATCAGATTCAGCGAGAAGAGGATGTCTTCGCGTCCCAGTGTCGCCGCGACGTTGAAGGCGATGATGTAGTCCTCGTCGCCGACCGAAATCGCGCAGAAGCGCTGCGCGCCGAGTTGCTGTTCGAGCACCGGGTCGAAGCCGGGATCGGTCGGGTCCATGACCACGATGCCGTTCTCGGTGACGAGCTCGATCGGCTTGTAGCTTTTCGGCACGTCGATGCCGATCTGTCCTTCCTGCGATTCACCGAAGCGCGCCACGAGCTCGTACGAGTCGTCGCGCAATTCGTAAACGCGCCCGCCGGTGATGCCGAGCTCGACGCGGAAATTGGAAGCGATGGTCTCGGCAATCTGCGCCACGTGCGCAGTGGTATCGATCTGTTCGAGCGTCCGCTCGACCTGGGTGAGGAGTCGTTTGTAATCCATTTTTTACTTCGAGGCGTTGCGCTCGCGGATCCTGTGAATGCGCGCTCGCTCATATCGCGCGCGATCGGCAGCGAGGTCGTCGAGAGAGCGGAACTTGCTGACGCCGCGCGGCATGTTCAGCGAACCGGCGATCGGCGTCATGCTCAGCATCGCGCGGATTCGGCCGCCCAGAGGCATGTGGCGATTGACGGTCCACGCTTCGGGCATGTCTCCGATGTGTTTGTATTTCCAGACGGGCATCAATCCTCCTGGAGTGAAAATGCCTGCCGCAATGCTTCAGCGTCGTTGCGGTCCTTGTGCCGAACCGTGTCGCGCTTCATCTCATAAAGCTGCCGGGGTGTCACAACACGAATCGGCACGCCTTCGATCTCACCCATTTGGGATTTCAGATTTTCGTACGAGTACACCTCGCCGAGGCGGGTCAGAAAATCGAACGTCCACTCCGTGTCGGGCGGGCCATAACGCACCGCCGGATAGTCGCCGAGAAGGTCATCCGCGGTGATCTCGTCGATGGCAGGATCGCTCCAGACGCGGCGCAGTGCACGTTTGAGTCGCTCGACATTTTCCACTGTGGGCGCAATGAAGAAATCGGCATCTTCAGTCGCGCGGACGATCCCGTGCGACCACAGCGCCATCGCGCCGAAGGTGATGTACTCCACCCCTTCGTCGTTCATCGCGCGGACGAGCTTCAGGACTTCGTCTAAATCCATCATCGCTACCGCAACTCTACCCCATCGATCTCGTACGGCGCCTTCACGCCGAGGGCGCCGAGGACCGTCGGATAGACGTCGGCGATGTAGGGCGCGCGGGTCGTGGCGAGCTTGCGGTTGGTGAAGAAGATGCCCTTCACGATCTCCGGGTCGACCGAGCAGTGATCGCCGCTCCAGACCGCGTCGTTGTCGGCGAACACATCTTTCGGGACGCCGCCGAGCGAGGTCTGCCACGAGACGCGGTAGCCGTCGTTGTTCATCACGAACAGGTCCGGAATCATGTTGGGGTCGAATTTGCGGAACGCCTCTTCGCGCGTGACCGCGCGGCGCACCGGACGCTCGCCGGTGGCCGGATCGATCATGGCCACGAGCTTCGTCTGCAGCTCTTTTTTCAGCGCGTCGTATTCGGGGCCGGGATTGACGATGCCCTGCGCTTCGCGCCCTTTGAGATTGACGTACACCTCACCGAGGCCCATGGCGTAGGCGCGGGTCTTCGACCAGTCGACGTTCTCCCAGAATTGCCCCTGGTCGAAGAGCATCTCGACGTTACGGTCCTTCACCTCAACGCCGCTTTTCAAGGTCATGTAGCCGTTGAGGACGAGCCAGGTGTTGTAGTGGACGCTCCGGCGGAACGATGCGAAACCGTGATCGGAGGCGACGAGCAGCAGCGCGTTTTTCTGCTGCGCCGCTTTCATTGCGTCTCCGACGATCTCATCCATCAACTGATAGGACTTCAGCAGCGCGTCGCCCCATTCGGCCGCCAGTTTCGCGTCGTATGCGGGATGTTTGGGATCGACGATGCGCCAGAAGACGTGGCCGACGCGATCGGGAAATTCGAAGCACTGGACGACGAGGTCGTCGTCTTTCTGCAGCAGCGCATTGAAGATCTTGCGCGACTGGGTGACGGTCCACTCCATGTCATCCCAGAAGATTTTCTCTGTCGCAAACCCTTCGGAAATGGCCCAGGTGTCGATCTGCCAGCCGATCGTTTTGTACGGACCATGCTCTCTCGCCAGCTCCGGCGCCCATTTGCGCGGCGCCGAGACGTTGAAGCCGACCGGGAGATTGCGCGGATCGAAGTTGATCGGGGAAAGGTAGAGCTTCACTTCCGGCTGCACCGAGATGAGATGGAAGCGGCTGATGCCGCGCACTTTGATCAGCGGATTGAACGGAAAAACGAAATCGACCCAGCCGGTCCATTCCCCCGCCCGCAGCGGGTACTTTTTCCCGCTCACTTCGATGTCGATCGACTGCCGGTCGTCCGCGACCGTGATGGTCATCGGGATGGCGATGAAGGGCGGCGTGTCGAAGAGCTTGTTCGGCGGGCCCTGAATGGTCGTGTTGATGACGCCTTTGTTGTCTTCGAGCTGGACGACTTCGATCGAGAACTCATTACCGCCGGAGCGCTGAAAATCGAGCTCGGAGGTGAAGTAGAACGGCTTGCCGACGCGGCCGGAGAGATCGGGCACGCCGAGGCCGGAGAGCATGTGGCCCTGGTGATCGCCGTGCCCAAAGTCGGTGGCCGGAAACGTGACCGGCACGTGCACGATCGACGACTTGCGACCCGCGTCCGCGGCCGCTTCCCAGAACGGAATGCCCTGCCGCCGGTTGACCACGCCGGGCGTCGATTCGGGGATGTATTTGCGCACCGCGAAAAACGCGCCGGCCGCGAGCAGCAAGCCGAGAATGATGAACGTTGCGCCGCCGATCCGGCGCCGCCGCATCAGCAGAATCGCGCCGACGGTCGCGAACAGCAGCATCACCGCGGCCGCAATCGCGGGCGGATTGTTGGGACCGAACAGGAGCGGCTGCTTCACCTCATCGAAGGCCGCGAACACCGGAAGGTAGGTCTTCGGATCGCGCCGCAGAAAATCGAAGATGCCGGTGCGGCCGGGATCGATGCCGGTGCTGAAGGTCGACCACGAAACCGGCGTCTGCGCGGGGGTGGTCGGCAGGAGCGGGCGGAACGTGCCGGTGTCGCGGAGCCGCGCCAGGTTCGGCAGCTTCCCCTCGTTCATCCAGCGCTCGGTGTAGCGCGCGTCGACACCGTCGAAGCCGAGGACGATCACTTTCTGTTGCTGTTGAGCGTCGACGGGGGCGGCGGGAAGCGCGAGCAGCGCGAGCGTGAGAGCGAGGGGTCTGAGGAACATCGGGGCGAATGATACAAGCGCTCGGCATTGCATTTGTAAACGCGGCTGTGGAGGAGTAACAGTATGCAAACCAGTAAGTTGGTAACGCTCGCGGCTGCTGCGGCGTTGGCGATTGCGTGCGGCGGCGGCGGCGAAAAGAAAGCCGGCGGCGGCGCGGCCGGCGAGGCGAATCGCCTCGTGATGCCCCTTCAGAGCAGCCCGACGAACCTCGATCCGCGCGTCGGCAACGACAACGCGTCCGGACGCATTTTCGATCTCTGCTGCCGCGGTCTCGTCCGCGCAACGCCGGAGATGGATTACGCCCCCGATCTCGCCCAGAGCTGGGAGACGCCGGATGACCGCACCATCATCTTCAAGCTGAATCCGAACGCGAAGTTCCACGACGGCAAACCGGTCACCGCGGCCGATGTGAAGTGGACGTACGACTCGCTGATGGCCGAGAGCTTCACCAGCGCGAAAAAGTCCGGCTACGCGGCGGTGGCGTCGATCGAAGCGCCTGACGCACACACGGTCATCTTTCGTCTGAAGGAGCCGAATGCCGGCATCTTCGACAATCTGAACCTCGGCATCGTGCCGCAGGGGACCGACACGAATGTCGCCAAGACCAAGCCGATCGGTTTCGGTCCGTATCGCGTGACCGAGTTCCGCACCGACGAAGTGGTCGAGCTCGAAGCGGTCGACAACTGGGTGCACGGCGCGCCGAAGATCAAGAACATCAGCGTACGCGTCGTTCCCGACGCGACCACGATGGTGCTGGAGATGCGCCGCGGCACGCTCGACCTGCAGGTCAACCAGATCCCGTTCGAGAACGTCGCGGAGTTCGAGAAGAGCGACAAGCACCAGGTGGTGAAGAAGCCCGGCTCGGTCTATCAGTACCTCGCCTTCAATCTGAAGGATCCGATTCTTGGAAAAGTGGAAGTGCGTCGCGCGATCGCGCACGCCATCGATCGGCAGCGCATCGTCCGGGATCTGCTGGCCGGACACGGTGTGCCGACCGACACGCTGTTCGGCCAGGGGCATTGGGTTCGCGCCGAGAACCTGCCGACGTATCCGTTCGATCCGGCGCGCGCGAAGCAGCTCCTCGATCAGGCGGGGTACCGCGATCCGGACGGTGACGGTCCGCAGCCGCGCTTCTCGCTGACGTTCAAGTCATCGACGAACGCGGAGGCCAATCTGCGCGCGGAGATGATCCAGCAGATGCTGCGGAACGTCGGGATCAACATGACGATCCAGACGAGCGAGCTCGGAACGTTCCTCGAGGACGTCGGCAAAGGCAATTTCCAGATGTTCTCGCTGAGCCGCAACGGCATCGCCGATCCCGACTGGTACTACATCCTCTTCCACTCGCGGAACTTCCCGCCCGAGGGGCAGAACCGCGGGTTTTACAGCAACGCGCGCGTCGACCAGCTCATCATGGAAGGACGCTCCACGTTCGATCGCGCCAAACGCAAACAGGCGTACGGCGAGATCCAGCGCATCCTGCAGGAAGACCTCCCCTACCTCTCGCTCTATCACCAGATCAACGTCGCGGTGATGGACAAGGACCTGCAGGGTTACACGATGTACCCGGCCGGTTTCTGGCTCGGCGTGCCGCAGATGTCGCGACAACCGCAGCAGTGATCGCGCTCGCCTCGGTCGCGATTCGTCTCGCGTTCGCCCTCGCGTTCGGCTCCATCATCGGAGTCGAGCGCGAGTGGCGGCAGAAGCACGCCGGGCTCAAGACCATGGCCCTGGTGACGCTCGGCGCGGCGGCGTTCGCGATGATGTCCGACACCTTCGGACCGACCAATCACAATCCCGGACAACTCGCCGCCGCGGTGGTCGGCGGCATCGGCTTCATCGGCGCCGGCGTGATCATGCATCGCGGTCTGACCGTGCAGGGCGTCACTACCGCCGCGACGTTGTGGGCCGCGGCGAGCGTCGGCGTCGCGGCAGGACTCGGCCAGTACCCGCTCGTGATCGTGCTCACCGGCGGCATCGTCTTCGTGCAGTTCATGGTGCGTGGAGTCGAGAACAAGATCCTGCGTAAACGACGCGAGATCGGCGCGGGACGCATCGAGCTGCGCGTCGACTGCGCGTCCGACACGCTCGAGGCAGTCAACGGCATCCTCGCCGGAATGGTCGTGCTCGAGCCGCTGCGGCGCACGCTGCAGCGCGGTTCCGATTCCGTGACCCTGCGCGTGGTGATGCGCGCCCCGGCCGGCGTCGATCTGACGATGCCCGAGGAGCGCCTCGTCTCGTTGCCCGGTGTGCGGCAGGTGGATGTGCGGCACCTCGGCATGATGGACGAGTAGCGACGGCGGTCGTGTTGCTCTTATGTCGTGTTGCTCTTATG
>DASVRB010000345.1:0-13222 GCA_036388835.1 Thermoanaerobaculia bacterium
TCCTTCCGGCGGGCTAAGAGCCCGCCGCTCCACATGTTTTCGTTGCTAAGGCAGGTGGTACAGACGGATCGACGCACCTACACGCCGCGTCGGCCGGTGCTGGCTCAGCCACGCGTAGTTGCCCCACGCCTGCTGAAACGAATACGGCGTTTCGGAGACGGCAATCCAGCCGCGCTGCGGGGTGCTGGCGTCGAATTTGTGGATGACGGGGCCGAGCGTCTCGAGGCGCATGTTCGTCATGACGTCGATGTAGAGGTGGTCGATCTTCAGCTCGCGCACGGCGCGCTGCAGGCGAAGGCCATCCTGTCCCCAGTCGAGATTGCTGTCGACGGCGATGCGCGCCGGATTCGGTTGCGCTGCTTCGTTGAACCACGGCAGGTAATCGGGATGCTTCACCGCGACACCGATGAAGAGCCACGCCAGCAGTGCGAGGAGTGACGCGCGGCCGAATGCATCGCGCGAGCGCTTCCAGATCTCGACGGTGCCGTACGCCGCGACGATCGCGAGCGGTGCGTACAGCGGGAGGATGTGCCGCACGCCGATGTTGATGCCGCTGGTCATGGCCACGGCCATGATCGCGAGCGCGTAGAGCAGATAGGCGATGCGCACGCGATCGCGGTCGGCAACGATCAGCAGCGATCCCCACAGCATCAGCAGCAGAAACGGGATCGGCGTTTTGTAAAAGAAGATGACGGGAAAGTAGTACCACCAGCCCTCGGTGTTGACCTCGCCGAAGAGATAAGCGTTATGCCCCTCTTTGTTGTGCGCCTGCACCATGGCGATGCCATGAAAGAACGCCGGCGCCGGCAGCGGGATGTTCGTCGCGGCCCAGCGTGCGAACGGCTTGAGCGGCTCCATCGTCGCGATCGAGATCGTCTTCACGGCATGTTCGCCGTGGTAGCTCCGGAGCGTTCTCCAGTCGAAGCGATAGCCGGCCCACACCACCATGAACGTGACCGCTGCAGCGACAGCGAGTGCTTTCCAGTCGGGACGCGTCCGCCGCGCCAGGAGCAGCAGGAGCGCGCACGGAGGAAAGAACACCACGAACGAGAACTTGGCGAGAAGACCGAAGCCGATGGCGAGGCCGAGGAAGATCGCCGGCCATTTGCGCGCGCCGGCCGGTGCGGTGAGAAAGCGATCCGTTGCGAGGAGGGCGAGCGGCATGGCGGTCAGCGCTACCAGATCGGTGGTCATGAGGCCCGCATGTGCGAGCACCGGCGGAAGCGTGGAGAGGAGCGCGGCCGCGACGATGGCCACGCCGGGCGAGAACGTCCGCCGGGCCCACGCCGCGGTGGAGACAATCGCGAGTGCGAGCAGCAGCAGGTTGCCGAGTCGCGTGCGCGCGAGCGTCTTCTCGTAACGATCGCCGTGATACAGGAGCTCGTTGCCGGCGAAGAACATGTCGGTCGTCGTGGGCAGCGGGTAGCCGGCCAGCCAGAGCGGGAGCGCGCCGAGAATGCGCGCGGCGGGCGGATGGCTCGCGTCGATGACGTAGCTGCCGGAAAGCCATTCGAATCCGGCCGCGACATGAGCGGGCTCGTCGAGCACTTCGCTGAAGACGCGGTGCGTGGAGGCGACCCGCACCATCGCGACGATCGTCAACGCCGCGATCGCCGCGATGTACCTCCAGTCCCTCCGCACGGCGCGTATTTTGCCTCACGCGTCCACATGCGTACAGGAATCACGATCGCCGCAATCGTCCTCGCTTCTGCTTGCCAGCCGGGCCCCGTCGAGCAGTCGCAGAACACGCCGTCGCAGTCGACGACCATGCCCGCCAGCGAGACCGCGGCCACCGAAACTTCGACGATGAATCCCATCCTCCCGCCGGAGACGGACGACCCGGCCGCGCGCCCCGCACCAGCCGGCCCGACGCAGGAAGTGCATCTCATCGAATACCAGATTCACATGCCGCAGAGCGTGCCGGCCGGACCGGTTGCCTTCAACGTCGAGAACGGCGGGAAGGAAGACCACGCGTTCGAGATCGAAGGGAACGGTGTGCATCAGCAGACGACCGTCCTCAAACGGGGCGACACGACCGCGCTGGAAGTGAACCTCAAGCCCGGCACCTACACCGTCTACTGCCCGGTCGACGGACACAAAGGCAAAGGGATGCAGACCACGCTGGTCGTGAAGTGAGCGGAGGTCGCGCGGACGCTCACCAGTAGCCGTTCGCGGGCGAGAACATCACGTCGTAGACCTTGCGCGCCCAGCTGCGTTTCCCGAACTCCACCCGTCCTTCTTCGCGCAGCCACTCGCGGATCGGCAGGGTGAAGCCGGTCTTGCGGCGGGCGCGAACGGCGGCCGGCAGCGGTTGGCGCGGCGCATTCGCGAGAAGCTGTTTGCCCCGTTTTCTGCGCGTCACGAGCACCGGCGCGACGGCGCGCAAGAGATGCGCGTCGACGAGCGGCACGCGCACTTCCAGCGAGTGCGCCATGCTGGCCCAGTCCATGTCGCGCAGCAGTTGATTGCGCAGGTAGAGCGAAGCCTCGAGCGCGGCGATGCGGGTGAACGGTGTGCCGGGATCGGGCGTCACCGCGCGCTCGAGAATGGAGATGAGGTCGAGGCGCTGCAGTCCTTCGCGCGCGATGTCGTCACCAAGCACGCCCGGCAACTCGGTTGCGAGAAAACGCCCGCGTTTGACGAGGTAGGCGCCCGCATAAGTGCCGCCGTGACGAATGATCTCTCCCATCTTCGGGCTGATGTGGCGGCTGTGCCGCGCGAGCGCAGTGTTGAGGCGATAGACGCCCTCGCCGAGGCCGGGGATGCGTGAGAGAACGGACGTGAACGGCATCCAGCGGGGGATGTCGCGGAACGACGTGTAGCCGCCGAACAACTCATCGCCGCCGGCGCCGGAGAGCGCGACCTTGAGCCCCATTTCCGCCGCGGCCTTGCTGATGAAGTAGCTGTTGAGACCATCGACGGTCGGCTGGTCCATCGCCGCGAAAATATTCGGCAACTCGGCGCGAAAGGAGTCGCGGGTGAGGTCGCGAATGGTGTGCGGCACGCCGTATTCGCGAGCGACCAGCGCGGCGAGCGGCGCCTCATCGTTGTCGCGGCCGCGGTACTCCTCGAAGCGCATGGTCATCGTCTGGAGGTCGGTCGCCCCCGACTCGCGCGCGAGCGCGACGAGCGCGGTGGAGTCGATGCCGGCGGAGAGAAATGCGCCGACCGGCACGTCCGCGACCATGTGATAGCGGACGGATTCGAGCACCGCGTCGTGCACGACTTCTTGCCTCTCGTCGTCCGAGACGGCACGGCTGTTTTCGACTGCATCACGCAACGTGGCGGGAATCGAAAAGTAGTGTTGCGGCGTGCGCAATCCGTTCGCGTCGACGTAGCAGTACGAGCCGGCCGGCAGCGCGCGAATGGCGCGGTACATCGTGAATGGCTCCGGCACGGTGCCGCGCAGAAAGAAGCCGGCCGCGGCCGCCGGCTCGAATTGTTTGTCGATGCGCCCGCCGGAGATCAGCGCCTTCACCTGCGAAGCGATGCGAATGGTCCGCCCATCATCGGCGTAGTAGAGCGGCTTGATGCCGTACGGATCGCGCGCGAGGAGCAGGCGCCGCTTCGCGCCGTCCCACAGCGCGATGGAGAACATGCCGCGCAGTTCCGACAGCATGGCTTCTCCCCGTTCGTCATAAAGCGCGAGCAGGACCTCGGTATCGGAGTGCGACGTGAAGCTGCGGCCGTTCGCTTCGAGCCGCGCGCGCAGCTCACGGAAGTTGTAGATCTCCCCGTTGAAGATGATCACCCGCTCGCCGCGACGCATCGGCTGCGCGCCCGCGGGCGAGAGGTCGATGATGGCCAGCCTGCGGTGCGCGAGCCCGACGCGCTCGTCGTCAGAAACCCAGCTGTCAGCAGCATCGGGCCCGCGCGAGCGCATGCACTCGCGCGACGCCTGCAACTCGTCACGATCGACCGGCGGCGCATCCGCCGCATACGCGAAAATTCCGTTGATTCCGCACACCGGAGGCGGAGTATAGCGGGGAGTAGAATGACGAAATGGACCTCGAGCTGCTGGACCGGATCACGTACAACCCGGAGATTTTCGGCGGAAAAGCGATCATCCGTGGCCGCCGCCTCGCCGTGGAGCACGTGCTCGATATGATGGCCGCCGGCTCCGATGCGAACGAACTGCTGACGCATTACCCGTGGCTCGAGCGCGAGGATATTCAGGCGTGCCTGTACTACGCGGCGCGGATCGCAGGCCGCGAGCATTTCGCGCCGCGGCTGGTTACGAGTGAAGCTGCTGATCGATAGTTTGTCTTTCGGCGACGCTCGCGGCGGCGCTCGCCGCAGCCGGACATGACGTCGTGAGTGTCGCGGACTGGCCCGCAGATCCTGGCGATCGCGCGGTGCTCGCGTTCGCCGCGCGTGAGGGACGGGTGCTCGTCACCGCGGACCGCGGCTTCGGCGAACTTGTGGTCGCCCAGCGTCTCCCGACTGCCGGTCTGATCGTCCTGCACAAAACCGCCGCGGCAGAACACGAGGAGGCATCGCTCCGTGCGATCGCGACGCACGAAGACGACCTGCGCGCGGGCGGCTTCGTGATTGTCAGCCGCGAGCGGATGCGCGCGCGTCCGGCGGAGCCCGACGCGTAAACTTGCGCGTCATGCGCGTCCTGCTTGCCGGGCTTCTGCTTCTCACCGCACCGCTTTCCGCACAACTGAAGCCGATCTACGGCTTTGCCGATCCGGCGAAGCAGCAGGCGCTGGAGGCTCGTTTCGATGAGAAGCTCAATCGCGAGAATCTGCGCGCGTGGATGAAGCGGATGACGGCGCGTCCGCATCACGTCGGCTCACCGTATGGAAAAGAAAACGCGGAGCTGATCACGTCGCTGTTCAAATCGTGGGGCTATGACACGGCCATCGAACGGTTCGATGTGCTGTTTCCGACGCCGAAGACGCGCGTGGTGGAGCTGATCGCACCGGAGCGTTTCACGCTTCGTTTGAGCGAGCCGGCGCTCGCGGAAGACGCGACTTCGAATCAGGCGGACGAGATGCTTCCGCCGTACAACGCCTACTCGACGGACGGCGATGTGACGGGCGAGCTGGTGTACGTGAACTACGGCGTGCCAGCCGATTACGACGAGCTCGCGCGCCGCGGCATCGACGTGCGCGGCAAGATCGTGATCGCGCGGTACGGCGGTTCGTGGCGCGGGATCAAGCCGAAAGTAGCGGCGGAGCGCGGCGCGATCGGTTGCCTGATCTACTCCGATCCGCGCGACGACGGTTACGCCCTCGGCGACGTTTATCCGAAGGGCGGTTTCCGCGGCGAACATGCGGTGCAGCGCGGCTCGGTTGCCGACATGCCGCTCTATCCGGGCGATCCACTCACGCCCGGTACCGGCGCGACAGCGAACGCACAACGTCTCGCGCGCGACAACGCGCAGACGATCACGAAGATCCCGGTGATGCCGATCTCGTACGCGGATGCGCTGCCGCTGCTGCGCAATCTCGGCGGTCCGCTCGCGCCGCGCGACTGGCGGGGCGCGCTCCCGATCACCTACCACCTCGGCGCGGGTCCGGCGCGCGTGCACATGAAGCTGGAGTTCGACTGGAAGCTCGCGCCGGCGTACGACGTGATTGCGCGGCTGCGCGGCTGCGAGTTTCCGGATCAGTGGATCGTGCGCGGCAACCATCACGACGCCTGGGTCCACGGGGCGCTCGATCCGGTCAGCGGCATGGTTGCGTTGATGGAGGAAGCACGCGCGATTGGTGAGCTGGCGAAGAGCGGTTGGCGTCCGCGCCGCACGCTCGTTTTCGCCGCGTGGGACGCCGAGGAGCAGGGACTGCTCGGTTCGACCGAATGGGTGGAGACACATCTCGCGGAGCTGAAAGAGAACGCCGTCATCTACATCAACTCCGATGCGTACGGCCGCGGCTTTCTGGAGGCGGGCGGCTCGCACACGCTCGAGCGTTTCGTCACCGAGGTCGCGCGCGACGTCGAAGATCCGCAGCGGAAGGTATCGGTGCTCGAGCGCCGCCGCGCGATCGATCTCGTCGAAGCGAGCGGACCGGAAGAGCGGAGCGAGTTGCGCGCGCGGCCGAATCTGCGGCTGTATGCGCTCGGCTCCGGCTCCGACTACACGCCGTTCCTGCAGCACGCCGGCATCGCGTCGCTGAACATCGGTTACGGCGGCGAGGAGCGATACGGCGTCTATCACTCTGCCTACGATTCGTTCGATCACTTCACGCGCTTCGGCGATCCGAACTTCGATTACGGCATCGCGCAGGCGAAGACGACCGGCCGGATGATGCTGAGGCTCGCGGGCGCCGACTTTCTGCCGTTCGAAGCGGGCACGCTCGCCGATACGGTCGCGCGTTACGCGAGCGAGGTGGCAAAGCTCGCGGAGCGGATGCGCGCGGAGACGGAGGACGAGCGGCAACTGACGCGCGAGCGCGAAATCGCTGCCGATCCGCTCACGACGTTCGTTGCGAAGAAGCAGGACGACGCGGTGCCGCATCTCGAGCTCGCACCGTTGCAGAACGCGGTGGCGCGTCTGCAGAAAAGCGCGAAGGCGTTCGATGCAGCGGCGAAGCGCGACGACCGAACGGTGATGCGTCTCGAGCGCGCGCTGAGCCGCGACGAAGGGCTGCCCGGACGTCCGTGGTACCGCCATCACGTCTACGCGCCCGGCTTCTACACCGGCTACGGCGTGAAGACGCTGCCGGGCGTCCGCGAGGCGATCGAAGAGCGGAAGTGGAGCGAGGCGAACGCGCAGATCGCGATCGTGGCCGCCGTGCTCGATCGCTACGCCGCGCTGCTCGCCGATGGGATCCGCTGACCGTGCGCATCGTCGCAATCTCCGGCAGTCTGCGTACGTCGTCATCGACAGCGGCGGTGGTGCGCCTCGCGGCGGACGTTGCGCCAGAAGTCGACTTTGTTTTTTACGACGCGCTGGGCGAGTTGCCGCACTTTTCGCCCGATCTCGACGCCGATCCGCCTCCGCCCGCGGTCGCAACATTGCGGGCGCTGCTGAGCGATGCGGACGCGCTGGTCATCTGCACGCCGGAGTACGCGCACGGCATGCCGGGCTCGCTGAAGAATCTGCTCGATTGGCTGGTGTCATGGACCGGCTTCGCCGGCATGCGCGTCGCCGCGCTGAGCGCATCGCCAAGTGCCGATGGCGGCAAGTACGCGCTGCAGTGGCTCGTGCAGACGCTGACGATGATGTCGGCGGAGATCGTGACCACGCTGACCATTCCGTTCGTGAAGCAGCGACTCGCGTCGAACGATCCGCGATTGCGCGAGGACTTGCGCGGCGCGATCGATGCGCTCGCGAAGGTCAGCGGCGCGAGCTGAACGCTCCCAGCGCCGTCGGCGATGTCGGGCGCTCGGAACAAATTTAGGCGCTGCTGCGTCGTATGGCCATGCTCCGATCGCTCGTTCTCTTCGCGGCGCTTCTCGCCGGCGCCGCGCTCTCTGCCCAGACGTGCGAAAGCACGACGCCCGAGCTCGCCGCGGCGATCGACATCGTGCACGAACTGAAGGGAAAGCCGGCGGCCGACGCGGTGAAGGTGGTCGATGAGTGGCTGCCGCGCATCGTGCTCGCGCTCGCGCGCGTCGGGGAGCTCGAGGACGCGTGGCTGCACCTCGGCGTGGACGTCAGCCGTCAGCTCGTCCGCCTCGAGCGCAAAGACGACGCGCGGCGGCTCCTGACGCAGATCGCCTCGCGTGAGTCGGACAGCAACTGGAAGAAGACGGCGAACGACGAGCTGCAGAAGCTCGATCAGCGCGGCAGCATGTAGACCGTCTCGCCCTTGCGAGACATGCCGAGGTCTTCGCGGGCGATCCGCTCGATCGCGTACGACGACTTCTTGACGCTCTCGATCTCCGCGCGCAGCCGAGCATTCTCCGCGTCGAGACGCGTGATGTTCGCGCGCAGCGTCGCCACGCGCGTGCGCGCATGCTGCAGCTCGTGCAGACCGCGGTCGCTGAAGAGAAACGAGATCGCGAACACGACGATGAGCACACTCGCCAGCAGCACCACTGCCTTCAGCGTGACCTGCGTCGCGCGCCGCGAATCATGAATCGTGACCTGGGGGAGCATCCGCGGCGTAGTGTACGCACATATAATTCATCCGTGAAGCACGACAACGCCTCGAACCCGCTGACCGAGCGATATGCGTCGCGGGAGATGTCTTACCTCTTCTCTTCCAACTACAAGTTCCGCACGTGGCGGCGGCTCTGGATCGCGCTGGCGGAGGCGGAACAGGAGCTGGGGCTGCCGATCACGGACGAGCAGCTCGCGGACCTGAAGACGCACGCCGAGATCATCAACTTCGACGAGGCGGAGCGCCGCGAGCGGGAGGTGCGTCACGACGTCATGGCGCACGTCCATGCGTACGGCCTTCAGGCGACCAGCGCGAAGGGGATCATTCACCTCGGCGCAACCTCGGCGTTCGTCACCGACAACACCGACATCCTGCAGATGGCCGAAGGGCTGCGCATCATCCGGCGGCGGCTCGTCAACATCATGGCCAAGCTGCGCGACTTCGCGTGGCAATGGCGCGCCACGCCGTCGCTCGCGTTCACGCACTTTCAGCCGGCGCAGCTCACGACGGTCGGCAAGCGGGCCACGCTCTGGCTGCACGACCTCTTGCTCGACTACCGCGATCTGGAGTTTCGCGAATCGCAGCTCGCGCTGCTCGGCGTGAAAGGGGCGACCGGCACGCAGGCCTCGTTCCTCAATCTCTTCGGCGGCGACGAGTCGAAAGTGCATCGGCTCGAAGAGCTCGTCGCGCAGAAGGTCGGCATGCGCCGCAGCTACCCGGTGTCGGGACAGACGTATTCGCGCAAGGTCGATTCGCAGGTGGTGAACTCGCTCTCCGGCTTCGCGCAATCGGCGTCGAAGTTCGGCTACGACATGCGACTGCTGCAGCATCTGCGCGAGATCGAGGAGCCGTTCGAGGAGGATCAGATCGGCTCGTCGGCCATGCCGTACAAACGCAATCCGATGCGCGCGGAGCGGATCGACGCGCTGACGCGGCACCTGATCGTGAACGCGCTGAATCCGGCGCTCACCGCGGCCACGCAGTGGTTCGAGCGGACGCTCGACGATTCCGCGAATCGCCGCATCGCCATCCCCGAGGCGTTTCTGGCGGCGGATGCGATCGCGCTCATTTACGACAACATCGTGGCGGGGCTGGTCGTGCACGAGGACGTCATCGCAACGAACGTCCGGCGCGAGCTGCCGTTCATGATGACGGAGAACCTGATGATGGAAGGCGTGAGTCGCGGCGGTGACCGGCAGGTGCTGCACGAGCGCATTCGCGTTCACGCGAAAGCTGCCGCGGACGCGATGAAAGCTGGCGCCGCGCAGAACGATCTCTTCGATCGCATCGCCGCCGATGAGCTGTTCGGCATCGACCGCACCGCGATCGAGCAGCTCGCGCAGCCGGAGCGCTACACCGGGCTCGCGCAGCAGCAGACGGAGCGTTTCCTCCTCGAAGACGTCGATCCGATCCTCGCCGCGGAGCGCGCACAGATCCGCGATGAAGTGGGCGAGGTGCGCGTATGAAGTCGCGCATCTGGGCGCTCGCGTCCGCGCTCGTGCTCGCGTATGGCTGCGCGACCTCTGCACCGGCGCCGGCCGCGTCGCAAACACCCGAAGTGCTGCGCGGCGTCGCCAGTTGGTACGGCGAAGAATTCGCCGGCCGCACCACCGCGAACGGCGAGATCTTCGATCCGAAAGGGATGACCGCCGCGCATCGCACGCTGCCGTTCGGCACCGTCCTCGACATCACCAATCCGCGCACCTCGCAAACCGTTCGCGTGCGCGTGAACGACCGCGGTCCGTACATCGGTAACCGCGTCATCGACCTCTCGTACGCCGCGGCGCAGCAGATCGGACTGATCGAGCCTGGCGTGGGTGAAGTGGCGATCAAAGTGGTGAAGGTCGGCAACGGCGATCGCGAGGCGCCGGCACCGTTCGACGTCACGATCGCGGAGGCGCCGAAGACGGTGCCGGTGCGCTCGGCAGGCGATCCGCCGCCGGTGGCGTTCCCGCTTCCGGGTCAGACTGCGCGGCCGGCCACCGTCACCGCGACCACCAGCACCGCTGCGACCGAGGACGACGATGCCGTGGTCGATCGCGTCGACGTGCAGGTGCAGCGCGGCGACGTGATCACGCGCAAGCAGGTGTCGACCGACGGCAAGTCGTTCGAGGAAGTGCCGGTCGGCCGCGGCGAGGCACCGACGGCGAGCGGACTGGACGAGCAGCGCCGCAACGCGCAACGGCGTGAGGCCGCTGCTCCGCGCCGCAGCAATCTTTTCTTCGTGCAGGCGGGCGCGTTTTCCGTCGAAGCGAACGCGCGTGCGCTGCACGAACGGCTGACCGCGATCGGTCAGCGTGCGGCCATCGATCGCGGCGACGATCTCTATCGCGTGCGCATCGGGCCGTTCGCAACGAGAGACGCGGCGGTCGAGGCGCGGACGGCGCTCGAAGCGAGAGGCATGAGCGCGATCATCGTCAGCGAGTAAGTGGAGGACAGGCAATCCTGCCTGTCCGGT
This sequence comes from Thermoanaerobaculia bacterium, assembly GCA_036388835.1. Lineage (GTDB taxonomy): Bacteria > Acidobacteriota > Thermoanaerobaculia > Gp7-AA8 > Gp7-AA8 > QHVT01. The sequence continues at coordinate 10,516 of DASVRB010000345.1, forward strand.
TCCCTGTTGCGCAAACCGAAAGAGGACAGGCAGGATTGCCTGTCCTCCACTATGGTCCGGAGCGAGTGCTTACGAAACGAGCTCGCTCTCGGCGAAGAAGAACGCGATCTCGGTGGCCGCGTTCTCGTTCGAGTCGGAGCCGTGAATGGCGTTCTGCTCGATCGACTCGCCGAACTCCTTGCGGATCGTGCCGGCGTCGGCTTTGGTCGGGTCGGTCGCGCCCATGAGCTGGCGCAGTTGCGGGACGGCGTTTTCGCGCTCGAGGGCGGCGACGTAAACGGGGCCGGAGGTCATGTACTCGACGAGGCTGCCGAAGAAGGGGCGCTCGCGATGCACCGCGTAAAACGCCTCGGCCTGACGCTGCGCGAGGGCGACTTTCTTCACGCCGAGGACGCGAAAGCCTTCGCTCTCGAGACGGCTGATGATCTTGCCGAAGTTACCTTTGCGGACCGAATCAGGCTTGATGATGGTGAACGTACGATTCGACATCTGATTTCCTTTGTGTGCCGTAGTGGGCGGCGGATTATATCTGCGCCTGCACACCTGCGTCGCGCAAAGGAACGACGGCCGCGCGCGCGGCCTCGGCGTAGTCGATCGGCAGATAGAGCGTGAACGTCGAACCGGCGCCCGGCACCGACTTCACTTCGATCTTGCCGTGATGCAGCTCGACGAAGTTGCGCGTCAGCGAGAGGCCGAGTCCGGTGCCGCCACGCCGCGCGCGCCGTCCATCCTCGGTCTGGTAGAACTCGACGAAGATCCGCTGCAGCTCGTCGTGCGGAATGCCGATGCCCTGATCGGCGACGTCGATGCGCATCGTGTCGAGCGCGATCGGTGATTCCGCGGCCGGCACGAAGCGGCAGTAGATCGAGACGATCGCGTTCTGCGGCGAGAACTTGACGGCGTTCGAGAGCAGGTTGAAGAGGATCTGCTTCAGACGCCCTTCGTCCAGACGCACGTGCGGCAGCGCCGGATCGATCTTCGACAGGATCTGCACTTTCGCATCGCCGGCGAAGCCCTTCATGACGCGCTCGACGGCGGCGATGGTCTCGTGCAGATCGAAGTGATCGGCGCGGAGCTCCATCTTCCCGGCCTCGATTTTCGAAAGGTCGAGGATGTCGTTGATCAGCTCGAGCAGGTGATTGCCGGCGGCGTGAATGTTCTCGAGAAAACGATGCAGGCGTGGTTGCACGAGCCCGCGCGTGGCGTCGATGAGCACGCTCGAAAAACCGATGATCGAATTGAGCGGCGTGCGCAGCTCGTGCGACATGTTGGCGAGGAACTGATTCTTCGACCGGTCGGCCGCCATGAGGCGCAGGTTCGTTTCGCGCAGCTCGTTGGTCCGCTCCATGACGCGCGCTTCGAGCGCGTGCGTGAGCCCTTCGAGATCGCGATAGAGGTGCGCGTTCTCGATGGCCACCGCGGCCTGGTTGGCGATGGCGGTAAGCAGGATCAGATCGTCGGCGGTGAACGCGTTTTTCTTGTAGCTCTCGATCGAGATGACGCCGATGACGCGGTCGCGCGCGATCATCGGGACGCCGAGCCACGACTCGGTCTGCTTCGTGTCCTTGACCGACTGCACGCCGAAACGCCGCTCTTCCGCCGTGCTGCCGAGGAGCAGCGGCTGATGGTGCATGACCACCCACGAGTTGAGCCCTTCCCCGAGCGGGATCCGCTCTTTCGGCAGCGTGTGGCCTTCGCGGATGTCGAGCTCGAACGAAAGCTCGTTCTTCGACTCTTCGAGCAGCGCGATCGAGAAGAGCGTGCAGTCGATGACCGGTTTGCATTCGGTGTAGATCGCGAGGAGCAGCTCGTCGGTGGTGAATCGGAGCGAGATCGTTTTGCCGATGTTGGTGAGCGACGCGAGCCGCTGCAGAAGGTCGTTGGTTTTGCTGCGCGTCAACGCGAGCTTGCGCGCGATGTAGTTGGCGACGGTGCCGGTGAACGCGAGCGCAATCACGCCGCCCCAGCCGATCGTCCCGAACGACAGCGCGGTCACGATCGCGTACGGCAGCGCGACGAACGACATCGCGCCGTCGATGAGATAGACCTTGACGATCTTCCGGATCGAATAGCCGTACGCGCGCTGCGGCCAGAACATGAAGAGGCTGTTCATCAGGATGACGGCCGCTCCACCCGCCGCGATGCGCGCCGCGTTTGCCGGCGTGGCCTCGGTGACAGGGACGGTGCCGCCGAGGTACTCGTAAACCATCGACGCGACGACGACCGGCAGGCCGTAGGTTGCGAAGAGGCCGAACGCTTTCGCGAAATCGGTCGCCGGGTCCTGCCGCGCCAGTCGCGCCGGCCCGACCTGCAGCAGCGAGAGCACGCGCATCGCGATCGAGACAAAGACCGCGATCCACGACGACAGCACGAGGCCGAGGATTGGGAACATGGCCATGTAGACGGCGATGACGAACGAGATGTAGACGAGGTCCGTCAGCTCGAACTTCAGCAGCGCGAGCGTGCACGCGAACGCGACGAAGATCGCGATGAGAATCAGCGCGTCGCTGCCGAGGGATTGAAGGATCGCGGCGGTCTGCTCGCTGCGCACCCACGTGAGCCAGACCATGACCAGCAGTCCGGCCAGACCCTGCACGAGAAACACCGAGATGACGCGCCTCCGCGCGGAGTCGGGATCACGTGAAGGTGCCATGGGGATGGCGAAGATGGTAGCACCGGAAGTGGGGCTCTCACGCTGTCATCCCGA
>DASVRB010000346.1:0-7156 GCA_036388835.1 Thermoanaerobaculia bacterium
CCGACTCCCTCTGCCCGAACGCGCTGCCGGCCAGCGCGCCGGCCGTTCCTCAGGACGCCTGTCAGAAATTCGAAGGCAATCAGGACGCGGTCGACACCTTCTCCTGGAACCAGTTCATCGCCCTCAACTGGCCGGCCGATCAGGCCACGTGCGCGCCGAGCAGCAACTCCATCGCGAACGTGAAGAGCAACGACGGCACGGCCGTGGTCTGGCAGACCTACATGTCGTCCGACCGTGTGTTCGTGGCCAGCGGCTCGCCGTCGCCGTGGTGCAGCGGCAACGCGCTCAACGCGGGCGGCGTCCGCGCGCTCGACGACATCGCGAAGGCCGAGCAGAACTTCCACGCCCTCGGCGGCGCGTTCGCCTCGATCGCCGAGCCGAGCGACGTCGATCAGGCCGCGGGCGGCGTGCTCACCGATCAGCAGGGGCGCTGGCTCCGCTACGAAAAGCTGATGAACCAGGACGAGTACAACTACATCACCAAGAACAACATCTGGAAGAAAAGCGTGCTGCAGCAGTGGGCGACCGCGAACACGCCGATCAACCTGCCGAACGGCGTCGGCGACAGCACGCAGTACGGCAGCATCGGCGCGATCGAAGTGAAGGCCGCGTGGAAAGTGCTGTCCGACGCCGAGGTGCAGGGCGGCCGCTACTTCACCACCACCGCGACCGTTTACAACGACGCGAAAGGGAGCCCCAGCCCCGGCAAGAACCCGGTCACGATGGGCCTCGTCGGACTGCACATCATTCACAAGACGCCGACGCAGGGGGGCCTGTTCTGGTCGACCTTCGAGCACGTCGACAACGACAAAGTCTTCTCCAATCCGTCGAGCACGACCCCGCCGAACACGCAGACCGCGAAGACGCCGTACATCGAGCTGAATCCCGACGGCACGCCGCACAACACGCCGGTGCAGGTGAAACGCACGCAGCAGTTCCCGACCGAGGACGCCGATGAGCTGAACAAGTACTACCAGGGCCTGCTGGCCGGATCGGTCTTCGCGAACTATCGCCTGCTCAGCACGCAGTGGGGCACCGGCATCAACCCGATCGGCACTCCCAAGTACGTCGCCAACATCACGATGGAGACGTTCGTTCAGGATCTCGTGAACCCGACCTCGAAGGCGACCGGCTGCTTCGCCTGTCACCTCCATTCGGTGACCGCGGTGCCGAAACAGAGTGGCGATCACAGCTTCCTCTTCCTCGCAGCGCAGCAGTAACGATCTGTTCGGCGCGGCGCGTGAGAATCGCGCCGCGTCGTTGCCACCCGTCGCTCCACTGATTTCCCTCCCTCTCGCAACAGGCTCTGCCACAACGACTTACGTGGCACGTGCCGTGAAGCGGTAGCCCGCACGCAGAGGAGGGTCTCCCGTGTCACTGGATCTATTGAAAGAACGAGGTGTCGACCTCGACCAGCAGCGTTTCACCTGGCGGGAAATGGTCTCGCCGCCGATCAGCAAACTCGACGACGACGCCTTCACGCGCGTGCGCGTCATCCTGATGAACGGCATCGAGAGCGAGGCGCTTCGCTTCGGCCACGCCGCCGCACGCATGAATCGTGAGCTGCAGTTGCCGCTCGCGCGCGTCCGGCGAGTCGAACAGCATCAGGCCACGATGGTCAACTGGTTGATCAGTGCCGATCACTCGCCGCTCGAGACCACCATCGCGTACGAGCAGGTGGCCATCGAAGTCACCGCGCACGTCGCCGAGCACGAGCCCGATCCCTACCTCGCGCAGGTCTATCGCTTCGGCATGCTCGAGGATTTCGATCATCTCTATCGCTACTCCGCGCTGCTCGACCGGCTCGAAGGGAAAGACGCGAACAACATCACCCAGAGCTACTCGGACATTCGCCCGGGGCGTCCCACCGTGATCGAACATCGCGCGCCGGAAGACGACCTGCGCCGCCCGTACGACCGCAAGACCGCGGCCGGTCTCACCAAGCTGCACGCCACGACCATCATGGCCGGCGAGCATCAGACGCACGACTACTACATGAACATCGGGCCGCTGTTCGCCGACCCGATCGCGCGGCAGCTGTACGCCGAGATCGCCTCGATCGAGGAGCAGCACGTCACGCAGTACGAATCGATCATCGATCCCGATGAGACGTGGCTCGAGAAGTGGGTGATCCACGAGGCCACCGAGGTCTACAACTACTACAGCTGCATGAAGAGCGAGAGCAATCCGCGCATCAAGGCGATCTGGCAGCGCTTCGTCGACTATGAGCTCGGTCATCTGCGCGTGGCGATCGATCTTTTCCAGAAGCTCGAGAAACGCGACGCCGCGGAGATCCTCCCGGCCACGCTGCCCGATCCGATCGCGTACCGCAGTCACCGCGAGTTCGTCCGGAAGGTGCTGAACGAGGAGGTCGATCTCCGCGCCGCGGGTACGGAGTTCATCGCCGCCGCCGACGAGCGCGAAGACTCGCCGTCGGTTCTCTACCGCTCGCACATCAACTCGGAAGGGTCGCCGACCGAGACCGTCGCGGCCGGCTATTCGTGGCGCCCCGGCACCGAGGTCACCGAGCTCGCGGCCGTTGCAGCCAACAAAGAAGAAGGAGCGGCCTGATGGATCGCGAAGAGAGACAGGGCAGCAATCCGACGGACCTCGGCACGAACCGCACCGGCATCGCCACGTCGCCGATCGACTCGCCGCGCATGATCGAGTCGGCATCCGAGATCACCTCCGTGCCGGAAGGGGCGGGCGAGATCGCGAACATCCGCCGCGCGTATGCCGCCGCGTCGCCCGAGCCGGTCGGCTCGATGCCGCCGCCGGTCACGCCGAAAGGAATGGGGAAAGACGTCGTGCAGCGGCTCAAGGGCCACAAGCCGACCGTGCTGCTCGACAAAATGGGGGAGCGGCTCGCGTTCGAGCGCACCGGCGCGCGGATGTACGACGCGCTGCTGGTGAAAGTCGTCGGCGGCGGCGCGAACGACGGCGGTCCGCTGCCGCACGAGATCGAAGAGCTGCGCGCCGATGAGCTCCGCCACTTCGAGCTCGTTCGCAAACACCTCGTCCGCCTCGGCGCCGATCCGACCGTCGTCACACCGTGCGCCGACATCGGGCTCGTCGCCGGAATGGGCGTGCTGCAGGTCCTGACCGATCCGCGCACCACGCTCTCGCAATGCCTCAACGCCATCCTCACCACCGAGCTCGCCGACACGGCCGGCTGGCACCTCCTCGCCCGCATCGCCCGTGAATCGGGAGAGACGGAGATGGCGGATGAGTTCCTGATCGCCGCGCAACACGAAGCCGTACACGACGAGAAGGTGAACGGCTGGCTGACGGCGATGCTGTTGAATCAGGTAGGGGCGGGGTAGGGGGCCGGGTCTCTGGTGGAGCGGCGGCCGCTTCGCAGGGCCGCCCACGCTCTTCCCGTCATCCTGAGCGTCAGCGAAGGATCTCAAAATGCGACGGCCGTCGCCTGTCGGTTCGGTCGTCGTCGCCGAGATCCTTCGCTAAAGCTCAGGATGACGAAGGGCTCAGGATGACGAAGGGAAGAGATGAACGCAGAACGCAGAACGCAGAATGAAGAATTGAGAAGAGCTCGGTAGCGATCGGCACCCTCCCTTTCTTCATTCTTCATTCTGCGTTCTGCGTTCTGCATTCATCTTCAACAACCGCTCCTCAGCGCATTCACCGCCCTCGGATTCTTCGCGACATGTTCGGCGGCCGACGCGGCCGCCGCTCCGCAGGGCCGCCCACGCTCTTCCCGTCATCCTGAGCCGGCACGGCCGGCGGCGCTTGTTGGCCAAGCCTCGGGCACGCTGTACTACCTTTGCCGGCCTTGATGAGGGCAATGACATCGTCGATGTCATTAGAAGCGTCAGCGAAGGATCTCAAAATGCGACGGCCGTCGCCTGTCGGTTCGGTCGTCGTCGCCGAGATCCTTCGCTAAAGCTCAGGATGACGAAGGGCTCAGGACGACGATGGGAAGAGATGAACGCAGAACGCAGAACGCAGAATGAAGAATTGAGAAAGAGCTCGTCGCATCGGCACCTTCCCTTTCTTCATTCTTCATTCTGCGTTCTGCGTTCTGCATTCATCTTCAACCACAGTCGCGCCTGCTTCCCTCCATCCCTCCATCCGGAATTCACTGCCCTCGGAAAACCTTCTGGTACGTCCACCCCCGCGTACCGACAACTTCGAGGAGCCCACACCCGATGAACGTCCGCCGTCTCTCAGTCCTGCTACTGCTTTGTGTTGCGTCTTTCGCTCCGATGGCCTTTGCGGCCTCGCCGAATGTAGTCATCAGTCAGGTGTATGGCGGAGGCGGCTCGAGCTCGGGCACGCCGGCGTACACGCACGACTACGTCGAACTGCACAACATGACGGCCGCGGACGTCGAGATCGGCGGCTGGTCGTTGCAGTACGGCTCGTCGAGCGGCAACTTCGCGTCGACCACTTCGAACCTGTACGTGTTCGCGGCCGGGACGAAGATCGCGGGCGGGAAGTATCTGACCGTGAAGCTCGGCACCGCCGGTACGGCGGGCGCGACGTTCACGGCCGACCTCACTTCGGGTGGCTTGAGCATGGCGGCCGGAAGCGGCAAGGTCGCGCTCGCCCGCATCAATAGCGGCCTCACCTGCGGCGCGACCGCGACTCCCTGCGCCGCCACCGATCCGCGCATCGTCGACCTCGTGTCGTACGGCGCGTCGAACAACGCGGAGGGGACGCCGGTCAATAACGGCGTCGGGCTCACCTCCGCGCAGGGTGCCATTCGCAAGAACAACGGCTGCACCGACACCGACAACAACAACGCCGACTTTACCGTCGCCACCGTTGCGAGCGGACTCGTGCCGCGCACCAGCGGCGCCGACGCGAACACCTGCGGCAGCAACCCGCCGCCTCCGCCGCCGACCAACGACGCGCCGGCCATCACCGCGTTCGCCAATCCGGTGACCACCGTCGAGCAGGACTCGGCCGCGTTCAGCGTCAGCCTCTCCGGCTCCGACGACAAAGAGATCTACAACTGGTCGGCCACTGCCGGCGCCGGCGTTTCGGCCGTGGCCGTGAGCGCGGGGCAGGGCAGCGCGAACGTGACGTACAGCGTGACGCTGCAGGCCGGCTTCAGCGGCACTGCTTCATTCACCGCCGCACTCTCCGACAACGTCAATACGCCGGTCACCCGCAACGTCACCATCACCGTCAACGCCGCGGCCCCGCCGCCGCTCGATCACGTGGTCATCAGCCAGGTTTATGGCGGCGGCGGTAATTCGGGCGCCGCGTTCCAGAACGATTTCGTCGAGCTGTACAACGCGAGCACGGTCTCGCACGACCTCTCCGGCTGGACGATTCAATACGGCTCGGCCACCGGTTCGACCTGGCAGGTCCAACCCCTCGGCGGCACGATCGCGCCGGGCGAGTACTACCTGATCCGGCTCGCGACGAACGGCACCAGCGGCTCCGTGCTGCCGTCCGCGAACATCAACGGCGAGCTCAATCTCAGCGGCACCAACGGCAAGGTCGCGCTCTCGCGCACCGGCGACCCGCTCACCGGCTGCACGCTCAGCGATCCGAACCTCGTCGACCTCGTCGGCTACGGCACGACCGCGAACTGCCGCGAGGGTGCGAGCAACGCGCCGACGCCGAGCAACGCCACCGCGGTCATCCGCAAGAACGGCGGCTTCACCGACACGAACTTCAACGGCGCCGACTTTTTCACCGGCACGCCGAATCCGCGCCGCACCACGCCGATCGTCGAGCTCCCGCCGACGGTGCTGAACAGCGATCCGCGCTCGAACGGCTCCAACGCGCCGCGCGACGCGAACATCACCGTCAGCTTCACCGAGGCCGTCGAAGTGGAGAGCGGATGGTTCGCCATCAACTGCGCGAACAGCGGCGCGCACAACAGCGCCACCGTCGCGCAGGGCGGCCCGAACGCCTGGATCATCATCCCGAACGTCAACTTCCAGGCGGGCGAGCAGTGCACCGTCACGATCTACAAAGACTTCGTCCGCGACGCCGACCTCGATGACGCCGGCGCGAACACCGACTTCCTGACGCACAACTACTCCGCCACCTTCACCGTCGCCACCGGCGCGGCGCCGTCGTATCCCGCAGACGTGCACATGCTCTTCGGCAATCCGAACGGCGCGACCGCCGACGTCGAGAACCCGAACAACTACCTGATGGTGAAGCCGGAGTTCGCGCTGTCGTACAACCGCGATCGCGGCACGCCGAACTGGGTGAGCTGGCATCTCGCCGATGAGTGGATCGGATCGCTCGCGCGCTTCGATACCTTCCGCGCCGATCCCGCCGTGCCGGCCGAGTGGTACCGCGTCACGCACACCGACTACCTCAGCTCCGGCTTCGACCGCGGGCACATGGTTCCGAACGCCGACCGCGATCCCGAGACCTCGACTCCGATCAACCAGGCCACGTTCCTGATGACCAACATGATCCCGCAGGCTCCCGACAACAATCAGGGTCCGTGGGCGAACATGGAGGGCTATCTCCGCACGCTCCTGCCGGGCAACGAGCTGTACATCGTCGCGGGCGGTGCGGGCACCGGCGGCAACAACGGCAGCGGCATCATCAACACCATCGCGAACGGCCGCGTCAGCGTGCCGGCCTTCACGTGGAAAGTGGCGCTCGTGCTGCCGAAGCAGTCGGGTGATGACGTGAGCCGCGTGACCGCGGCGACGCGCACCATCGCCGTGATCATGCCGAACGTGCAGGGCATTCGGAACATCGACTGGATGAGCTATCTCACCAGCATCGATCAGGTCGAGGCGCTGACCGGTTACGACCTCTTCGCGAACGTGCCGGATGCGATCGAGAACGCGATCGAAGCGGGCGTCAACGGCGTCAATCCTCCGGGCGTCGAAGACCAGTCGTTCAGCGTGAGCGAGGACGTCGAGAAGACGTTCACCATCGCGGCCGCGAACGGCAGCGACAACACGCTCACCTACACCATCGTCGCGCAGCCGTCGCACGGCACGCTGAGCGGCGACGGTGCGAATCAGACCTACACCCCGGCGCCTGATTTCAACGGCTCCGACAGCTTCACCTTCCGCGTCAGCGACGGCTCGCGCCAGTCGAACGTCGGCACGATGACCATCACCGTGCTCGAAGTGAACGACGCGCCGACCGCCAACACAGACGCGCGCAACACCGATGAAGATGCGGCGCTGCAGTTCTCCGCATCCGA
>DASVRB010000347.1:0-13561 GCA_036388835.1 Thermoanaerobaculia bacterium
CGCCCCCCCCCCCCCCCCTCCACCGGATCCCGAGGAACCGAGGCACCGAGGCACCGAGGAACCGAGGAACCAGAATCACGGCAACGGCACGAACTCCACTTCATCCCCAGCCACTTTCGCGAACCGCCCTTCACGCCAGTCGCGTTTCGCCTGTTCGATCCGCTCGCGCGAGCTGGAGACGAAGTTCCACCAGATGTGCCGTTTGCCGAGCGGAGCGCCGCCGATCAGCATCACGTGCGCGGCCGTTTCCGCGCGCAGCGGTGGACGTTCGTCGAGCACGATCAGATTGCCGGCTTCGACGCGCTGCTCTTCGACCGACAGTGCTCCCTCGACGATGAATGCCGCCAGCTCCTGATGATCATCGGGCAGCGGCAGCATCGCGCCCGCTTCGACGAACAGTTCGGCGTAGACGAGCGGCGACAAGGTGATCACGGGTGACGTTCTCCCCCATCCACTGCCCGCGATCAGGCGGACCTTGCTGCCCTCGACATCGAACCGCGGGATCGCCTCCGAGTCGTAGTGATCGAACGACGGCTCGCGCTCTTCATGCTCTACCGGCAGCGCCACCCACAATTGAATGCCGTGCAGGTGCGTCTCCGTTGCGCGCAGCGTGTCCGGCGTCCGCTCCGAATGCGCGATGCCGCGGCCGGCGGTCATCCAGTTCACCTCGCCGGGGCGGATCGGCTGGAACACGCCGAGGGAGTCGCGATGATCGATCACCCCTTCGAAGAGATACGTGACCGTGGCCAGGCCGATGTGCGGATGCGGCCGCACGTCCATCCCCCGCCCCGCCGCGAACGTCGCCGGTCCCATGTGATCGAAGAAGATGAACGGCCCCACCATCCGCCGCCGCACGTACGGCAGCACCCGCCCCACCGTCGGTCCATCGAGCTCGAGCGCGGCAGGGCGGGAAGGGACGATCAGGAGCGGGGTGTGCACGTCAGGAGGATAGCTTTCTTAGTTGCTGGTTGCTGGTTGCTCGTGAGTTCATGCCTGACGGTCAGTTGATGCGTCATCACGACGAATTTTTTGACGCAGTGCCTGACGCCCAGGCGATCACCTCACAAGCAACCAGCAACAAACAACAAACGACCAGCAACCAGCAGCAAACAACCGCGAGTGCCAAACATGCGAATGCCCGCAATTTTCTTCGGCCACGGAAATCCGATGCACGCGATTCAAACCAACTCCTACACGGAGAGCTGGTCGCGCCTCGGGAGTGCGATTCCCCGTCCGAAGGCGATCGTCTGCGTATCGGCGCACTGGTATCTGCCGGGCACGCAGGTCACGGCGATGGAGCGGCCGCGCACGATTCACGACTTTGGCGGGTTTCCGCGTCCGCTGTTCGAGGTGCAGTACCCCGCACCCGGGGCGCCGGCCGTCGCCGCGCGATTGCAGACGCTGATCGGTGCAGAGCCCGACAATCGCTGGGGACTCGATCACGGCACCTGGTCGGTGCTCGTGCACCTCTTCCCCGAGGCCGATGTGCCGGTCGTGCAGCTCAGCATCGACGAAACGCAGCCGGCGCAGTTCCACTACGACCTCGGCAGACGTCTCGCACCGCTGCGTGATGAAGGAGTTCTGCTGATGGGAAGCGGCAATCTCGTGCACAACCTGCACACGTACGCGTGGGGGCGGCACGAGCCGGAGCCGTTCGACTGGGCGGTACGTTTCGAGAACAGCGCGCGCAACTGGATGACGAGCGGCGACCATCAGCCGCTGATCGATTACGAAAAGCTCGGCCGCGACGCGCAACTCTCCGCCCCCACTCCCGATCACTATCTCCCGCTGCTCTACATCCTCGGCGCGCAGCAGGAGGGGGACGCGGTCACGTTTCCCGTCGAAGGCGTCGACGGCGGCTCGATCTCAATGCTGACGGTGCAAATTGGGTGACCTGACTCTCAGTGTGCTCGACCAGGCGCCGATCTCCGAGGGGATGAGCGGCGCGCAGGCGCTGCGGAACTCGGTCGACCTCGCGCGCTTCACCGAATCCCTCGGCTACGCGCGCTACTGGGTGGCCGAGCATCACGGCACGCCGGCGCTCGCGTGCGCGTCGCCCGAGGCGCTCATCGGCGCGATCGCGGCTGCGACGACGAACATTCGCGTCGGCAGCGGCGGCGTGATGCTGCCGCATTACTCGCCGCTCAAAGTCGCGGAGACGTTCAGCATGCTCAGCGCGCTGCACCCCGATCGCATCGACCTCGGCCTCGGACGCGCCGCGGGCACCGATCCGAGCACCACGTTCGCGTTGCAGCGCGACCGCCGTCAGGCGTCGCCGGATGATTTCCCGCAGCAGCTCGTCGAGCTGTTGGCGTATATCGAAGACGACATGCCGGCGGACCATCCGTTCGCCCGTTTGACGAAGCTCCCGGGCCTGCCGCACACGCCGGAGCCGTGGCTCCTCGGCAGCTCGCCGCAGAGCGGCATCTGGGCCGCGGAGCTCGGCCTGCCGTACGCGTTCGCCGATTTCATCAACCCGCGCGGGGCGGAGATCGCAAAGTACTACCGCGAGAAATTCACGCCGTCGAAAACGCGCGCAACTCCGCGCACCATCGCCGCGGTGTGGGCCTTGTGCGCGGAAACGGATGAAGAAGCGCGACGGCTTTCCGCGAGCTCGCGGATGATGTTCACGCTCTTCTTCCGCGGCCAGCTCATCACCATCCCGCCGCTCGAGCGCGCCCTCGCCTTCCTCGAACAGCAACCACCCTCCGACGATCCATTCAAAGCGCAGCGCCGCGCCATCGTCGGCTCACCCGACACCGTGCGCCGCGGCATTGAAGAAGCGGCCGCGGAGTACGAGGCGGATGAGGTGATGATCGTGACGATCACGTTCGACCACGAAGCGAGGCGGCGGTCGTACGAGTTGATTGCGGAAGCTTTTAGGAATTGAAAATTGAAAATGGAAAATTGAAAAATCGGAGACACGCTCAGCGTGAATCGCACATCCGATTTTTCAATTTTCAATTTTCAATTTTCAATTCAACCGCGGCGACAGCGCGACAACCGCGCATCACCGAAACTCATTCAGCAGAATCACCAACTCCTGCATCCGCATATCCCTAGCCGCGCCGTCGTGCACGAGGCGCCATTCGCCTTCGTGCAGTTCGACGTGATTCAGGCGCTCGAGGTCATTGCGGCTGATGCCGTACTCCTTGGCGAATGCGAGCCATTGCGGCGGGACCGACTCGAGCTCCTGCTCGCTCATCAGCGCCTCGCCGGCGCAATTGAAGTGCTCGCAGCCGAACTGTTCGGCGCATTCGGCGCACGGCTTCGGATCGTCGGCGAAATCGGCCAGCTCGCTTTCGGTGAGCACGCGCGTGACGCCGCCTTTGCGCTCGCGCACGTAGTTGAGTCCGCTCTCGCTCGTCGAGAGAAAGTCGAAGCGCTGGAACGGCTGCCGGTCGTCGCTCATGACCGCCGAGTCTATCGCGCGGCGGCGGTGTCGAAAACCGGGACTTCGAACGTCGCGGCGTAGTCGATCCCCGGCACCTCGCCTTTGACGGTGAGACGCCAGAGATGCTGGTGGAACGCGTCGTCGTTGGTCTGCGGAAGATGCGCCGGAACGTCCATCGCGATCGGAATGGCCACGCCTTCCGGAGTGCGTCCGATTGCGCCGCGCGCGATCTCGCGCTCCTCCTGCCACAGCACTTTCTCGTGCGTGCTCTTGCCGCTGCGATAGCGATGAATGGCCGCGAATTTCACGGTGATCGACGACGCCTCGGCGAGCGGCGCGTACGGCACTTCGACGCGTCCGCGCAACGCTGCGCCGAGGGGGACGGGGAGATCGGTGAGCACGAGCGCGGAGCGGCGGAAACGGAGCGCGCGCATGGTGATGCGCAGCGCCGCGATGATGATGCCGAGGCCGACGAGCGGAAAGATCAGGGCAATGAAACCGATGTAGTTCTGCGTGGCGACCGCGCGCGGCAGAAAGAAGAGCACCGGCGCGGCGGTGGCGTTCCAGAGAATCGCGAAGAGCCAGAGCAGCAGCATGGCGGGGCGGTTCTGATCGTGGATGCGCCGGCTCGCCCACTCCTGATTCCACATCCACGGCTCGTTCGGATGACGCGCCTGCAGCCTGCTCGTCTCCGCGGCACGTTTGAGACCCCAGATCGCGCCGCCGATCAACGCCGCGGTCGTCGTCGCAAACCCCAACGTAAACGCGCCGATGCCGAGCACGCGCTGCAACGGCTCGCCCGCCACGATCGCCCGCACCAGCCACGCCACCGCGCCAATCGCGACTCCGGCAAACGGCATCGCAAACAGCAGCATGCACCCCGCACCGAGACGGCTTTCGACTTTCATGGGGAGGAGGGATGGTAACGCGGTGCGTTCGTTCGCTCACACGCTGTCATCCTGAGCCGCGAAGACGGCGAAGGACCCCCTGCGGTGCACGAGACCTGCGCTGGATGCAGGGGGTCCTTCGCTGTCTTCGCAGCTCAGGATGACAGGGGGTTCACCGCGGCAACGCCCGCGCGCGCTCGAGCATCTCCTCCGACCGCGCGCGCACCCGGTAATCCTCGGTCAGGTTGCGCCAGCGCACCGTACCGCTCTTGTCGAGCAGAAACTCCGCGGGACGCGCGACGGCCTGGCCGTTCATTCCTGCACCGGCGTGCAGCAGGTCGTACTGACGAATCACCGCGCCGTCAGGATCGGAGAGGATCGGAAAGGCGATTCCCGCTTTGCGTGCGAGGTCGGCCGATGCGGCGGGGGTGTCGACGCTGATCGCGACGGGACGGACTCCGAGCCGTTCAAACTCCGCGTACTGCTGCTGAATACTCCGTAACTCGGAGATGCAGAACGGTCACCAGAAGCCACGATAAAAAATCAAAATCACGCCGTTCGACTGCGCCAGCAGATTCGACAGCGCGACCTTGCGGCCGTGCGTATCGGCGAGCGTGAACTCGGGCGCTTTCTGTCCGATGGCCGGTGCGTTCCGAGCGAGCGGCAGGTCTTTCGAGCCGACCGTCACCATGTATGTGAACGCGCCGAACACGAGCACTCCGAGCGCGGTCACGATCGAAGCGACGATCTTTCGCGGAGCGTTACGCCAGCCCGCAATCAGCAGCGCAATCGCAACGACAAACAATGCGAACGACGCCCACGGCACATCGCGGGTAATCGGGAATCGGACGAAGAAGAGCGGATAGCTGACGAACGCAACGATCGTGAGCAGGAACCCGCTCCAGAGCCGCCAGTTGAATCGCCGCATGAGGGGCGAATGATAGCTCGCATGCCTATCATCCTGAGCCGCGGAGACGGCGAAGGACCCCCTCCATCCAGCGCGTGTCTCGTGCACCGCAGGGGGTCCTTCGCTGTCTTCGCAGCTCAGGTTGACAGCGGGAGTAGCCGCACGCGCCGTTGCCGGATGTTGACCGTGCTCGCATTCACCTCGGGCGTACAGTCGCGGCATGCCCTTCCTGCTCGTGATTGCGCTCGCGGCCTCGGTTGAAGGATTGGTGCAACACGACACGATCGCGTTGCCCGGGTGCACGGTCATGCTTTCGTCGGACAGCGTGCGCAGAAGCGTCATCACCGACGTGAACGGCGCCTACCGGATCGACGACGTACTGCCGGGCCGGTATGACCTCGCGTTCGAGCTGCACGGCCTCGAGAAGATCACGCGCACGATCGTTTTGGCCGAAGGAGAGAACGTCCAAAAGGTAGCGGATCTCCGCGCCGTGCTTACGGAAACAATCACGCTCTCCTGCAGGCCGTGCAGCATTGACGCTCCCGAAACTCCGTGGCAGTACCCGACGTGCGCTGACTTTGAGCTCGATGATCTGGCCATCAAGGCGTTGAAACGCGGCGACCCGTCGGCGGTGAGCATGGCGCGGCAGCGGCACGCGGTTGCATTCACACATACCCAGAAGCAATCGCTCGCCGGCGCATTGCTGCGGCGCGCTCCTGACGACAGTGCGTACTGGAACGAGCTGTTCGCCGATGCAAGGAACGCGGTCCGGTTCGCACGTGTGAAGAACGAATACAGCGCCGAGTACGAGGAGTGGTGTGCCGCGCGCGCGTTGAATCCTGACGACTACCACAGCCTGGCACTGCGGGCGCTGGACGAGGTTGCCGGGGACAGCCGCGCGCGACCGCTGCTCGAGGCGGCGCTGCGCACAAACGACGTCGACGTCGTAGCCATCGCAATCCTCGGCTTCGGCACGCAACGCGACGAGAGCGCGCTCCCCGCGATCGCTGAGGCACTGAAGCATTTTCCCGACGAAAACGGCGGTTACCTCACATACGGGTTGTCGCTGTTCGCCTCTCCGGCGGCCGATGCTGTTGCGCTGCAGTACCTGGAGGAAGACGAGCGCGAGGACTATCTCGAGCTGCGCACGCAGCAACCCGAGGAGTAACCGCGCGCGCTCAGTGCGTTTGCGGCGCGCGCTTGAACAGCCCCATTACCCGCGCGCGCATCCGGTCCATCAGCTCGTAAATGGTCGGGATCACGAGCAGGGTCAGGAGGGTCGAAGTAATGACGCCGCCGATGACCGCGCGGCCCATCGGGGCGCGGAACTCGGCCCCTTCGCCGGCGCCCAGGGCCACCGGGATCATGCCAGCGATGAGCGCGAAGGAGGTCATGAGGATCGGGCGGAGGCGGATGCGGCCGGCTTCGATGAGCGACTCGCGCAGCGGCAGGCCGCTCTCGTAGCGCCACTTCGCAAAGTCGATCAGAAGGATCGCGTTCTTTGCCACGATGCCCATCAGCAGCAGCACGCCGATCATGCTCATGATGTTCAGCGTGCCGCCGGTGAGCGCGAGCGCGCCCATGACGCCGATGAGCGACAGCGGCAGCGAGAGCATGATCGCGAACGGATCGATGAAGCTTTCGAACTGCAGCACGAGCACGAAGTACATCAGCAGGACGGCCATCCCCATCGCCGCGATCATGTCGCCGAACACTTCCTGCTGCTCTTCCCCCTCGCCCCCCTGCCCGAGCGTGTAGCCGGCCGGCAGCGGCACGCGCGCGACGCGCTGCTGGATGTCGCCGATCACTGCTGACAGCGCACGTCCTTCCGCGTTTGCGCCGACCGTCACCACGCGCTCGCGATCGAGGCGCTGGATCTCGCCGGGACCGACACCCTGCCCGATCCGCGCGATTTGGCCGAGGGGAATCATCGCCGGTGCGGCCGCCATCGCGGGCGGAGCACCTGGTACGCCGGGAGGCGGTCCCGACGGCGCGCCGCTGCCGCCGTTCATCGAGCGTCCGACCGGCAACGCCTGCAGATCGGCGATGGTCCGCCGCGACTCCGGCGCGAGGCGCACGTAGACGTCGTACGCATCTCCGCCCGGCGTCAGCCAGTCGCCTGCATCGACGCCGGCGAATGCAGGACGTAGCGCGCCGGCGATCTGGAACATGTCGACGCCGAGCGCTCCCGCCAGCGCGCGATCGAGCTCGACCTCCACTTCGGGGCGTCTTCCTTTCGTCGACATCGCCACATCCGCGGCCCCCTGCACCTGCCGCATTTCCGCGGCGATCCGCTCGCCGAGCTGCAGCAGCGTGTCGTAGTCGGGACCGGTGAGCTGCATCTGAATCTGCGCCTGCCCGCCGCCCATGTTGTTGCCGCCGACCGCCACGCGCGCGCCGCCGATGCGCGCCACCGCGCGGCGCGTGTTCCGCTCGATCTCGGTCTGATGCAGCTCGCGTTCATCGCGCCGCTTCAGGCGCACGTACACGTTCGCCTCATCGACCGCACCGCTCTCGCCGCCGATGGTCGTGTACGTGTACGCGACCCCTTCGAGCCGGCGGGTCATCGACGCCGCCTGTTCCGCTTTCATGCGCGTGTACGCGAGGCTCGAGCCGGGCGGCGTATCGACGACGAGATTGAATTCCGACACGTCCTGCACCGGAAAAAATGCCTGTCCCACCAGGCCGAGCGCCGGCATGGCCAGTGCCGCGATCAACGTCACGCCGGCGATGCTGACGGTGATCCATGGATGATCGAGCGTCCACCCGATCACCCCCTGATACCGCACCGCCTGGCGATCGAACCAGGCGTTGAACTGATCGAGCTTGCGCGTGAGCCAGCGCTTCTTCACGTTGTGCGGCTCGGGCCAGTACGCCGACATCATCGGGTCGAGCGAGAACGACACGAGCAGCGACACCAGCACCGCGCACGCAATAGTCAATGCAAACGGCCGGAACCACTGTCCGGCAATGCCGCTGATGAGCGCGATCGGCACGAACACGACCACGATCGAGAACGTCGTCGCCGCCACCGCGAGGCCGATCTCGGCCGTCCCTTCTTTCGCAGCGACGAAGTGGTCTTTCCCCATCTCCACATGTCGGACGATGTTCTCGCGCACGACGATGGCGTCGTCGATGAGGATGCCGACCGCCAGCGCCAGGCCGAGGAGCGACATCGTGTTCAGCGTGAATCCGAAGAGCCAGACCGCCACGAACGCGGAGAGCAGCGAGACCGGCAACGCAAGGCCGGTGATCACGGTGGAGCGCCATGAATTGAGGAACACGAAGACGGTGATCACGGTGAGGATCAGCCCTTCGATGAGCGACTCGGTGACGCTGTCGACCGAGTCCTGCACGCGGTCGCCGGAGTTCTGGATCACGTTCAGTTTCACGTTCGGCGGCATCCGCTTGTTCAGCGCCTCGACGCGCCGCAGCACGCGCTCGGCAACCGCGGTCGTGCTGTAGCCCTGCGCCTTTTTGATGTCGATGCCGACCGCTTCCTGACCGTTGTACAGCGCGAGGGTGCGCTGTTCTTCAGTGGCGTCTTTGATCGAAGCGATCTCGCTGAGCCGCAGCAACCGCCCGTTCTGCGAGCTCACGACGATGTCCGCAAACTCCTCGGGGCGCTCGATGCGGCCGCGCAACCGGATCGACTGCTCGATGAAGTTCTGCTCGATGCGTCCCACCGGCGCGGCGAGGTTCTGCGCCTGCACTGCCTGCACGACCTGATTGATCGACACGCCCGCGGCCTGCATCGCGCGCGGCTTGACCTCGATCACGACCTGCCGTTCGAGCCCGCCGCGCATCATCACGTCGGCCACGCCCTGGAGGCCGCGCAGCTCCGGCTCGACGATGTCGTCAGCGATGGTGGTGAGCTGCGGGACGCTCACCGTCGACGATGACAAGGTGAGCGAAACGATCGGCAGGTCGGCCGGATCGAAGCGCGTGAGGATCGGCTCTTCCATCTCCAGCGGCAGCTCCCCGCGGATGCGCGAAAACGCGTCGCGCACGTCCTGCGTGGCCTGATCGGTGTCCTTCGCGAAATCGAATTCGATGATGATCTGACCGAAGCCGTCGAGCGACGACGAGGTCACGCGATCGACGCCGCTGATTGACGCAATCGCATCTTCGAGCGGCTTCACCACCTCCTGCTCGACCACCGCCGGCGACGCGCCGGGATACAACACCGCCACCGCCACGACCGGCGCATCGATCTCCGGAAACTCGTCCGTCTCGAGCTGCATGATCGCGAACGTCCCGAACACGACCAGCGCAAGCATCATCACCACCGTGACGACGGGACGGTCGATGGCGAAGTTGGAGATCCACATGGCTAGGCCGAGTTCCTCGGAGTTCCTCGGAGTTCCTCGGTTCCTCGGTTCCTCGGTGCCTCGGTGCCTCGGGATTCGCGCGCTTCCCCGCTGTCATCCTGAGCGAAGCGAAGGACCCCCCTCCGGTCTGCAGGGGGTCCTTCGCCGTCTTCGCGGCTCAGGATGACAGCGGTGGCAAATGCGACGTGCCGAGCCCCCGAGGAACCGAGGAACCGAGGCACCGAGGCACGGTTCTCCGACACCGTCCCCGCGTTGATCTTCGTCCCCGGCGCAATGGTCCGTGCGGGGCCGGTCAGCACGCGATCGCCCTCGGCGAGGCCGGAGAGTACTTCGACCGTTCCTTCTGCTTCGTTGCGCACGCCGAGCTGGACGACCACGCGTTCGGTGACGCCGTTACGGATGCGCGTGACGGCGGGATCGCCGGCGGTTTCGTCGATCGCGGCGATCGGGACGATGAGGCCCATGCGCGCGACGGTGGTGACGGTGCCTTCTGCGAAGAGGCCGCCGACGAGGCGACGTCCTTCGTTGACGATGTTGATGTAGACGCGGACCTGACCGGTCGCAGGATCGACGGTCGGTGCGATGCGCGAGACGGTGCCGCGGAAACGTTCGCCCGCGTAGCCGCGCACCTCAACATCGACCGCGGCGCCGGGCTGCAGCGCCGCCACCGCATCGCTCGTCACGCCGGCTTCGAGCTGCAGCGTGCCGAGGTCGACGATCGTGAAGAGAGGAGATCCGGGCGCGACCACATCGCCGCTGCTCACATTCTTCTGACTGACGATGCCGCTCATCGCCGCTTCGATGCGCTGATTGCCCACCCGCTCGCGCGCCTGCGTCAACTGCTGCTGCGCCTGCGCGAGCTGCGCTTGCGCCTGCGCCACCTGCGCACGCGCGACGTCGATGTCGCGGCGCGGGACCGCACCGGCGCCGGCGAGAGATGTGGAGCGTTCGAGATCGCGCCGCGCGACCGTGACCGCGGTCTGCGCCGACTGCACCGCTGTCTGCGCGTTGCGCGCACCTTCGGACGCGGTCTCGTCGCTGATCACGGCGAGCACGGTGCCGCGCGTGACGGTCTGCCCTTCCGACACGTTGACGTTCGTCACCGTGCCGCCGACTTCCGCGATGATCGTGGCGCTGTCGCGCGGCTGCAGCGTGCCCGACAAACGCGGACCGGCGGTGACGCGCGCCATCCGCACGACCGCCACGCTGGCTGGTTCGACCGTCACCGGCGGCACGGCCGGAGCGGGCGGCGCCTCCCGTTTGCAGGCGACGCAAACGAACAAAATCAACAGCAAGCGTTTCATCGCGGAGGTCCTTGTTGTGGACCCGCGGCCGCTCCGGCCGCCGGCCCGATCATCATCGGTTGCTGCGAAAACGTGGAGCTCGGTGCATTCGTCTGCGAGAAGCCGGCGGCCGAAGCGGCCGCCGCTCCACCAGCACCGTTGCCTGCGCCGGCGCTGAGGGGCAGCGACGGCAGCAGCTCGACCCGCGTCTGCGCGACCCACAGATCGCGCGCGGCCTGTGCGCGATTCACGCGGGCCTGTTCGAGCAGCAAACGCGCGTTCTCCACTTCGAGCTGAATCGAAACGCCCTCGCGATAGCGCAGCCGCGCGATGCCGTAGCCGCGCTCCGCCTGCTCCACCGTTCCGGCGGTTGCTTCCCACGTCGCACGCGCGGCCACGAGCTCCGCGAGTGCGCTGCGCGTATCGAGTCGCGCGGCCTCGATGGTCTGCTCGAGCTGCGCTTCCGACTCCGCGAGATCGGCGCGTGCGGAGTCGATGTCGGCGGTGATGCGGCCGCCGGTGTAGATCGGAATGTTCACCGCCGCGCCGACCGTCCAGTTGCTGCGGAACGCGCCGAGGTCGGGGAGAAAGTTTTCGCTGTACGCGACGAGGCCGTATTGCGACGTGGCGGTGAGCGTCGGCATCCGCTGCGCGCGCGCGGCGGTCAACTGATGCCGCGCCGCGGTCACGCGATCGCTCGCCTGCTGCACCGGAATGCGTTGCGCGATGTCGATGTCCGTTCGCACTTCGCGATTCGCGGCGCCGCTCACCGGCGTCGTCAGCACGAGCGGCTCGTCGGGCGGCAGATCGATGAGCGTGCGCAGACGTTCGAGCGCGAGCTCGTGCAGCGAGCGTCTGCGGATCAGCAGCGGGCGCTGGTTGTCGCGCGCGACGCGCGCCTGCAGCACGTCGAACTCCGCCTGCGCGCCCGCTTGCTCGCGAATCTGCGTCAAACGCAACGTCTCTTCGCTGTGCTCGAGGCTTCCTTCCGAAATGCGCACGAGCTCGGCCGCGAGTTGCGCGTCGAAATACGCCTGCGTCACTTCGAGCCTCACCTGCGCATCACTCGCCGTCACGTTGGTGCGCGCGATCTCGCGCACCGCCTCCGTTGCACGCACCTGCGCCTGCACGCGTCCGCCGGTGTACAGCGGCCAATTGAACGCAAACCCTGCGTTCCAGGTGTTCGGCGCGCCGAAGCCGAGCTGCGAAAAATCGAGACCGCCGAACGGGCTGGAAGCAGGACATGCGAGACGCTGCTCGAGCAGGCGCACGCGCTCTTCGAGCGGCAGCGCCGGATCGGGATTGAACGGGCCGACGCAGTGCGGCGGCGGTTCAGGTTGTGCCGACCCTTCGCTGATCCCTTCGAATTGATTCGCCAGCGAGCGCTGATAACCGGCCGACGCGCCGATCTGCGGCAGATGTTGCGACTCGGTCCGCCGAACGTTCGCATCCGCGCGCTGCACTCCGGCGCGCGCAACCTCGAGCTGCTCGCTCGTCCCGCTGGCGAGCGCGAGCGCTTCGTCGAGAGACAACGCTCTCTGCGCCCGCACCTCTACAGCGAGAACTGACAACACGACGACCACGAACCGCGGCAACACCAACGCGGCGTGCGAGGCAAGAAGTGGACCCGGACGCGCGAGAAGAAGGCGCTTAGGCGCTTAGGCGCGTAGGCGCTTGGGTGATGTTTCGCTGCGAGGCATGACTGCCGCGGCAGCGCCACACACGGCAGAAACGCCGCGTTACCCAGGCGCCTAAGCGCCTTCGCGCCTTCGCGCCTTACTGTTGCAACTGCTGCAACACATTCCTCGCAACCGCCGGAATCAGCGTCACATCCTCCGCGGTCCCGCGGGTGAAAATCACCAGGACGAGTTTCCGCCCTTCGGGAAGTTCGACATACGCGGCGTCGTGGCGGACTTCGCTGGTCCAGCCGGCTTTCGACCAGAGCCGTGCCGTCGTCGGGAGCGCTTCGCCGATGAACTCCTTCACCTGATTCTCTTCTTCGCGCACCGGCGCGAGGGGGCGATGGAGCAGCGTCATCATTGCCTCGCTGCCGGGCGCGCGGCGGCGGACGATCGAGAGCAGCAGCGACGCGGTGGCGTTCGCGGTGAGCTTGTTGCGATTGACGCGGTTCTCGCCGAGGACCTGGAGGTCGACGCCGTATGGGCCGAACGACCACGGCTTCATCATCGCGCTGACATTGCCGGCGTAGCCGATGCGCTCGAAGCGGCGATTGATGTCGCGGCGGCGCTCGATGTACCGCCGCAACGCGCGGCCCTCGAGCGGCGGCCCCGGAGCTGTGTTCGCCAGGATGTCGACGAGGTACGCGGTGGCGTCGTTGTCGGAGACGACGATCATCTCTTTCAGCGCGCGATCGACGTCGCCGATCTTCTCTTTGCGCGTGGCGTACACGTCGGCCATGAAGAAGAGCTTGATCACCGACGCGGGATAGAACGGCGTGTCGCCGTGATAGTCGGCGCGCGCGACGAGCGCCGGATTCGTGACGTCGATGACGCTGATCGCGAGATCGTCCGCTTTCAATTTCGGATACGCCTTCAGCGTCGCCTCCGCCGCCATCGTCACGCGTCGCTCGATGGCCGGATCGCGCGCGACGCTGAGGAACTCGCGGTAATCCGCATGAGCGTGCAGCGCGAGAAAGAGAAAGAGCGCGGGTGCGAATCGCATGGGGGCGATTGTAGTTTGGAGTGCGGCGACGCCAGTCGCCCGCTTTCACTCCGTCGCGCGACAAGAGTGAAAGCGGC
>DASVRB010000348.1:0-5186 GCA_036388835.1 Thermoanaerobaculia bacterium
AGCCTTGGGCAACAAACGCGGCGGGCCGGGCCCGCCCGCCGGAGGCCCCCGGTCGTCCCCCGTGACCACCGCGCAAGCAGGCGAGCCTAACGGCCGAGGGCGTCGTCGATGGCGGTGGTGACCGTTTCGCGGGCTAGATCGCCCTTGTAGACCACATTCACTGCTTTCGTCAGGATCTGCCGTTTCTCATCGTCGTTCACGAAGCGTGACGTCACGATGATCACCGGGATCCCGGCCGTCGCCGGATCGCTTTTCAGGCGTTGCAGCACCTCGTGGCCGCCGATGCCCGGCATCATCAGATCCAGCAGGATGATGTCCGGCCGATCGCTTTGCGCGCGGGCGATCCCTGTCAGACCGTTCTCCGCCTCGATGATCTCCGTGTTCGGGCGTTTCGCGAACGTCGCCACCGTATAGCGCGCCGTCTCATCGTCATCCACCACCAGCACCCGCAGCGGCGCATTCGCCGTCGCGTCACGGCGCGGCGCGGCGTCGCCGGCGTAGCGCATCGGGATCTCCGCCCAGAACGTCGAGCCGACGCCCGCCGCGCTGCGCACGCCCACTTCCCCGCCGAGGAGCGTCGCCAGCTTGCGTGTCAGCGGAAGACCGAGACCTGTGCCCTTCTGATTGCGTTGCAGCGGAGTATCGATCTGGCGGAACTCCTCGAAGATCGCCTCCTGATCCTCTTCGGCGATCCCGATGCCCGTGTCCGAAACGCAGAACGTCACCGTATTGCCGTTCTGGCCGCGCGAGGCCGTCACCCGCACCTCGCCTGCCTCCGTGAACTTCAGCGCGTTCGAGATGAAATTGCGCAGAATCTGCGAGACCTTCCCCTCATCCGTGTAGAGCGGCGCGAGCCCTTCCGGCTCGTCGAACACCAGTGACAGCGAGCGGTTCAGCAGCAGCGGGCGGAGCATGCCGCGCAGCGCGCTGAAGAGATTCGACACCTCGAACTCCGCTGGACGCACGTCGATCTTTCCTGCTTCGATCTTCGCGAGATCGAGCAGGTCATTGACCAGACTCTCGAGATCTTCCGCGGCGCGGCGGATCAGATTGAGCTGCTTGCGATTTTCGACCTGCAGTTCCGCCTCGCCGAGGAGGCGCGCCAGCGCCAGAATCGAGTTCACCGGCGTGCGGAACTCGTGACCCATGTCCGAGAGAAATCGCGACTTCGTCCGATCGGCGCGTCGCAGCGACTCCGCTTTTTCATCCAGCTCCGCGTACAGCGCGAGCACGCCGCGGTTTGTATCTTCCAGCTCCTGATTCAGCCGCTCCTGCTGCTCGCGCCGGTCGTTGAGCTCACTCAGAGCCTGCAGCAGCTCCGCGTTCTGTTGCTGAATCTCCTCGAGCGGACTGTCGGGCCGCTGCCGCGCGAGCGTATCGACCAGCTTGCCGAGCGACTGTTCCGTCACTGGCGGCGCAGCCGCCGGCAGACGCTTGCGCATCACCACCGTCGTCCCTTTGCCGGGAGCGGTGTTGACCTGCATGTCGTCCATCAGCCTGCGCGCGCCGAGGATGCCGAGGCCCATGCCGGTCTGCGAGCGATAGCGCCCGCTCATGATCTCGTCGAGGTTCTCGATCCCGGGACCGCGGTCTGTGATCGTCAGCACCAGCGCCTCGGCGCCGTTGCGGCTTTCGACACAAAATTCGAGTCGCCCGCCGCCGCCGTAGCGCAGCGCATTCCGCGCGATCTCCGATGCGACCGTGGCGATGCGCGTCTGATCCTGTTCGTCGAAGCCGAGCAGCCCTGCGATCTGCCGCGCACGGCGGCGCGCTGCGACGAGGTCGTATTCGAAGTGCAGCGAAATCGAGGAGATCGGCGTGACGGCCATCTAGGGTGCTTTCGCGACGACTACCGTCGCATCGTCATTGCCGCGGCAATGGTCGCGGTAGATCACGGCTGCAATCAGCGCGGGATCGTGCTGCAGCAGGCCGGGATACGAGCTCGCGCTCCAGCTCGACGACACTCCATCCGACTGCATGATCAGCACCGAACCGGCCGTCCACGGGTACGAAAACGTCTGCACTTTCCTCATCTCGGCGCCCACCGTGCCGTTCATCGACACGATGCGCCGCGAGACACCGTCCTCATCCACGATCGTACCAGCGATGTTCCCGACGCCGAGGAAGTCGAGCTTTCCCTGACCCGCCTTCACCCGCGCCAGCCCGACGGCCGCGCCGCGCGTCGGCCGCAGCGCTCCATGCGCACTTTCGATGATCCATTCGAGCGACTCGCCGTTCTGCTCCGCGAACACGCGCACCGCCGCGGCCGAAGCGGTCGAGGCCGCGAGGCCGTGGCCGAGTCCGTCGGCGACGCCGATGGTCACCGCGTCGTGCGACGCCGACGCGACCCACGCATCGCCGGGATGTTCCTCTCCCGCCAGCGGCACGCAGACGCCGCCGACCGCGAGAAACGGCGCGATGAGCGCTGGACGGCGGGGCGCCGCATCCTCGATCCGGCAAAGGACGGCACTCCCGCGATCCGGAAAGGTGTAGACGTCGAACATCGACGACGCCCGCTGAATCGCGCCGAGGCCGGTGCCGGGGCTTCCGGCGGTCGAGTAGCCGTCGCGCATCGCCGCCGAGACGTTCTCGATGCCGGGACCTTTGTCGATGCCGATGATGGTGATGGCGTTCTGCTCGTTCATGTCCGAGCCGAAGAGGATCGAGCCGCCGCCGCCATGTTTGAGGATGTTCGTGGCCAGTTCCGTCGCCACCAGCGCCGCTTTGCCGGCCAGCGTTTCGGAAAGGTGCAGGGCGGTCGCGCACTGCGACGCGATCCGGCGCGCACCGGCGACTTCACTCGCGTCGGTGACGCGGACCACGCGGCCCATCTTCGTCATGAAGCCCCTTTCCAGCGGACGATGGTGATGCGCGTGCCTTCGCCGGGTGCTGTTTTGATCTCGAATTGATTCGACAGCCGCTTCGCGCCGCCGAGCCCGAGGCCCATGCCGGAGCCGGTCGTGAAGCCGTCGCGGAGTGCGGCGTCGAGGTCGGGAATGCCCGGTCCCTGATCGTCGAAGATGAGCCGCAGTCCTTTGCGAATCCCATCATCCAGCGCCTCGGCGGTCATGGTGCCGCCGCCGCCGTAATCGATCATGTTGCGCGCGAGCTCGCTCGCCGCCGTGACGATCTTCGTCTGCTCGACGAGGCTCAGCCCCAGTTCGATCGCCCACTTCCGCACCAGGTGCCGGACGTTCACGACCTCGCCGGCGCTGCGGACCGAGATCGTGTCACTCTTCGCTACGTGCATCCGGCTCTTCCGTCTCCATCGCGTCTGCGCCCGCGATGCGTTGCAGCAGCTCCATGCCGCGCTCTACGTTCAGTGCCGACCGCACACCTTTCAAAGAGAGTCCGAGCTCCACGAGCGTGATTGCCACCGACGGCTGCATGCCGACGACCACCGTATCGGCGTCGAGGATGCGCGCCATCGCCGCGGTGTTCGCAAGCATTCGCCCGATGAACGAATCGACGACATCGAGCGAGGAGATGTCGATCAGAACTCCTTTCGCGCGATGCTTCACGATCGCCGAGGTCAGATCGTCCTGCAGCGACATCGCCGTCCGGTCGTCCATGTCGACCTGAATGGAGACGAGGAGAAATCCCCCCATCTTCAGAATCGGAATCGTCCCCATCGCTACTCCGCCGCCAGTTCGCGTCGCGGCGCCGAATGTTTGCGCGTCACGTGCATGCCGATGCGCGTCAGCGCGATTGCGAACGCGTCCGCCAGCGTGGCCTTGGTGATGACGTCATTGATCTCGACGCCGAGGTGCACGATCGTCTGCGCGATCTGCGGACGGATGCCGCTGATGATGCAGTCGGCGCCCATGAGGCGGGCCGCGGCCACGGTCTTGAGCAGATGCTGCGCGACCAGCGTGTCGACGACCGGCACGCCGGTGATGTCGATGATCGCGATCTCCGAACCGGTCTCCACGACCGCCTGCAGCAGGCTCTCCATCACCACCTGCGTACGGGCGGAATCGAGCGTGCCGATGAGCGGCAGCGCGAGCACGCCGTGCCACAACTGCACGACCGGCGTGGAGAGCTCGAGCAGCTCCTGCTGTTGCCGCGCGATGATCTCCTCGCGTCCCTTCTGATACGTCTCGGTCGTGTAGAGGCCGAGCGAGTCGAGCACGGTGGTGACGGCCCAGATCTGATCGACGAGCTGGTCGGCCGGCAGATCGCGGCGCATCGCCTCGAACACCGGTGCCTTGAGCGAGAAGACGAAGGTCGCGGTCTCGGTCGGCGTGAAACCCTGCCGTGCGCGCGATCGCGAGATGCCGGAGAGCAGCTCGCGCACCGGAGTCCACGCCTCGCTGGTGACGGCGCCGCCGCCTCCGTTTTCGAGCACCTGCACGAACGCGCGCAGGAACTCGCCGCAGTGCCGTTCCAGCTCGCCCGCTTTGAGCAGGTTGTTGCGCAGCGAGAGGTCCTCCTGCTGCAGAGCCACCCATCGACTCACGATTTCGTCATGGTGCCGGCGCAAGATGTCGGCGATGAGATTCCACTGCGGTTCAGCCATCGAAATTCACTCCTGAAATCAAAAAGCGGACTGTACTAGCAAGAACATCGCCCAGCGCACGACGTTGTACGATTCGCGCCCGATGCCGCCGCTGCGCTTCATCACGATCCACGGACATTTCTATCAACCACCCCGCGAGAACCCCTGGCTCGAGGCGGTCGAGATGCAGGATTCGGCGTTCCCGTATCACGACTGGAACGAGCGCATCACCGCCGAATGCTACGAGGCAAATGCGAACGCGCGCATCCTCGACGCGAACGACCGCATTCGCCGCATCGCCAACAATTACGCGTCGATCAGCTTCAACTTCGGCGCGACGCTGCTGTCGTGGCTGGAAGCGTCGGCGCCGGAAACGTACGCCGCGATTCTCGAGGCCGACCGTCTCTCGCACGATCGCTACTCGGGCCACGGCTGCGCGATCGCGCAGGCTTACAACCACATCATTCTTCCGCTCGCGAATGCGCGCGACAAGAAGACGCAGGTGCGCTGGGGCACGCGCGATTTCGAGCATCGTTTTGGACGCAGACCGGAGGGGATGTGGCTGCCCGAGACCGCCGTCGACGTCGAATCGCTCGAAGCGCTGGTCGATGAAGGGATCGCCTTCACGATCCTCGAGCCGCATCAGGCCGCGCGCTGCCGCAAGATCGGCGAGACGGAATGGAGCACG
>DASVRB010000349.1:0-2647 GCA_036388835.1 Thermoanaerobaculia bacterium
CGCTGGACCGGTGCCCGATCCGTCAGCACGCGCGGCATGGGATGCAATGAGCGACGAACAGCGCATTGCCGTGACGCAGGTTTACGTCAACATCGGTAAAGCAATCGCGGCCTACGAACGGCGCCTGCAGTTCGGTGCGTCCCGTTTCGATCGTTATGTGGAGACGCTGTCGGACAGCGGACGTGCCCCCGAGGATGTGCTGACGCGGGACGAAGTCGCGGGGCTGCGCCTCTTCATCGGTAAAGCCAATTGCACCCAGTGCCACAATGGGCCGCTGCTCACGAACAATGAATTTCACAATACCGGCGTGCCGGCGGCGGCAATTGCGAAAGTGGACCGCGGACGGACTGAAGGCGCAAAGAACGTACTGAGCGACGAGTTCAATTGCCGCAGCCGCTGGAGCGACGCCAAAGGCGCACAGTGCGCGGAGTTGGAGTTCCTGGTCTCTGAAGGTCACGAGCTCGAGCGGGCGTTCAAAGTACCGTCGCTGCGCAATGTCGCGGAGCGCGCGCCGTACATGCACGCCGGACAGTTCGCGAGCCTCGAAGACGTGGTCGGGCATTACAACCGCGCACCGGCCGCGCCGGCTGGGCACAATGAGCTGAAGCCGTTGCGGCTCAGTGCGAAGGAGCTCCAGCAGCTCGTCGCATTCTTGCGCGCGCTGAGCGGCGGCACCGCCGCACCGGCTGAATTACTGCGCGACCCGCATCAGGAGGTGGCGCGTGCGCAATGACCTGGAAGGCGTCTACACCTCGATGCCGGCGGAGCTGCCTCGGTCAGTGAAAGGTCGCGACGTCGTCGTCGCTGGCGACGGTCTCGCTGCGGCATTGAGGCTCGCCGACTGGTGCTCGTCCGTCACGTTCATCACCACCCGTAAGACTCGCGTGCCCGCCCCACATCCCGCGAATCTCAACATCATCTACGGCAGTGAAATCGTTTGTGCAGACGGTGTCGAGCGACTGGAATCAGTGGTCGTGCGCAAGAGCCGCACCGGAGCCGTCTCCGCTCATAACGCGTCTGCGCTTTTTCTGTTGAAAGGAGAACAGCCATGAACTTCGCTCTTCCGCCCGACGCCGTGCAACTGCTGATCGGCGGCGCCATCAACGGTTCCATCCTCGTCCTGCTCGCGCTGGCCGCGCCTCGTCTGACGAAACAGATCCTGTTCGCGGTGCTCGTCTTCGCCGCCGTGATGTACGTCGTCTTTACGGTCGGAACCGAAGACGCGTCATTGTGGATGCTGGTCGAGATCGCGGGAATCGCCCTTTACGGCGCAATGGGCTGGCGCGGCCTCAATGGCTCGCCGTGGTGGCTCGTGGCCGGCTGGGTCGCTCATCCGGTATGGGACATCGCCCTGCACTTCATCGGACCGGGACACACGTTCGCGCCTGTGGACTACACGATTCCCTGTCTCACATACGACCTCGCTGTAGCCGCCATTTATGCAATTCGCCTCGCGTGGCCGCGGCACGCAATCGAGTCTCTTCCAGTGACCGCGCATCAGCCAAGCTCGTGACGCCAGCAGTCGCAACGATGAGATCAGTGCTACTGTCGCGGTCCGGCCAACGACTTTCGATCGGTCTCGATGCGCCGCTTTCGCGCGCGCCTGGGCCTGATCCGCATCGCTGACGCAATCCACTAAGTCGATCGTTCCTGCGCGTACGAGGCTCCAGCCGAACGCGAATGGGTGATGTCCTCTGCAGCACAACGCCGCATTTCGGGAGTGAGATGAAAGCAGTGGTGTACCAGCAGTACGGTGGTCCGGATGTGCTTCGCTTCGCCGAGGTCGCGACGCCGGTGCCTGGCGCCGGCGAGGTGCTGATCAAAATCCACGCGACCACCGTCACCTCCGCCGACTGGCGGGTGCGGAGTCTCGACGTCCCTCGCGGGTTCGGCCTGCTCTCGCGCCTCGCCCGCGGCATCACGGGCCCGCGGCAGCCGATTCTCGGCACCGAGCTCTCCGGCATCGTCACCTCAGTCGGCAGCGCCGTCGCGAAGTTCAAGCCGGGTGATGCCGTCTTCGCGTTTCCCGGCGTGCGCATGGGATGTCACGCCGAATACAGATGCCTGTCGCAGGACGCCGCGATCGCGCTGAAGCCAACGAACCTCGGACACGCCGAGGCGGCAGCACTGTTGTTCGGCGGAACCACCGTGCTTCATTTCCTCCGTGCAGCGAAGCTCGGTGCGGGCCACCACGTGCTGGTCAATGGCGCGTCCGGCGCAGTCGGCACAGCGGCCATCCAGCTCGCGAAACACTTCCGCGCCGAGGTCACGGCGGTGTGCAGCGGCGGCAACGCCGCCCTGGTCAAATCACTTGGGGCGGATTACGTCATCGATTACACAGAGGAAGACTTCACCCGCAACGGCCGCCTCTACGACGTCATCATCGACACCGCCGGCACAGCACCGTTCGCGCGAAGCAAAGGATCGCTCCGTCACGACGGAAAACTGCTGGTCGTCCTCGGCGGCCTGCGCGACCTCCTGAGCATCCCCTGGATCGCCCTCACCGACAGCCGCAAAGTCATCGGCGGCACCGCGACCGCGAGTGCCGAGGACCTCCGCTTCCTGGCCGACCTCGCCGAACGCGGGGAACTGAAGCCGGTCATCGATCGCAGCTATCGTTTTGAGGACATTGTGGAGGCCCATAGGT
>DASVRB010000350.1:0-4439 GCA_036388835.1 Thermoanaerobaculia bacterium
CATCTGCCGCGATGAAGACGTCGCTCGCCGCCGTTTTGGCGTGAGCGGGGAAGGCATCGGCGTCGTCTATACACGTACCGGCCGGCGCTTCTTCGGCGATGCAATGCCGCAGCTCGAAACGGAACTGCTCGCCCACCTCCACGAGACGCTGACGCGCAATGACGCCTGGAGCGGCTTCTCGACCGACTGGTTCGTGTTCGATTGTGAGCTGATGCCGTGGTCGGTGAAGGCGGAAGAGCTCGTACGCGGTCAGT
The DNA here is from genome assembly GCA_036388835.1 of Thermoanaerobaculia bacterium. GTDB lineage: Bacteria > Acidobacteriota > Thermoanaerobaculia > Gp7-AA8 > Gp7-AA8 > QHVT01. The sequence goes on from DASVRB010000350.1 coordinate 255, forward strand.
ACGCGTCTGTCGGTGCGGTTGCAAACGCCGCCACGAATGCCGCGCTCGATGTATTACGCACGACCGCCGAGCGTGTGCCCGATGCCGCGCCCATTGCGGATACATTCGCGCAACGCGCAAACATGGTCACACAGTACGTCGATGCATACCGCCGGTACTGCTGGCCGGTCAACTCACTGCGCGACGTCCGGCTCGCGCCGTTTCACATTCTGGCATCCGAAGGAGCCGTGCATATTGATAAAGACCACGTCTGGCACATGGAATCGATCGCCGCGATGATCGCCGGCGACGACAGCGGCGTGCTCATGAAGACACCGCACCGCGTTGTGGACCTGACTGACGAGGTCAGCGTGGCCGCGGCCACGCAATGGTGGGAGACGATGACCGCCGCGGGAGGCGAGGGGATGGTCGTAAAGCCGTTCGACTTCATTGCGCACGGACGTCGCGGGCTGCTTCAGCCTGCGGTGAAATGCCGCGGCTCGGAGTATCTGCGCATCATTTACGGACCGGAGTACTCCGCGCCGCAGAACATCGCACGTCTGCGCAAGCGCAGCGTCGGCGGGAAGCGGTCGCTCGCCCTGCGCGAATTCGCCCTCGGCGTGGAGGCATTGCAGCGCTTCGTCGCGCGACAGCCGCTGCGGCGGGTCCACGAATGCGTGTTCGGCGTGCTGGCGCTGGAGAGCGAACCGGTCGATCCGAGGCTGTAATGAATATCGCGTAGATACTCACATCGATCTTCTGCTGAACGTCGTCACGGTGCGCCCCGTTTTCATCAGGGGCGCGCCGGGCATCGGCAAATCGTCGCTCGTTCACGAATTTGCATCTGTCAGGAGCGACTGCATAGGCTCACTACGCTCCTTCCGAAGGAAAAAACTTGGCGGTCAGGTAGGGGCGGCCACCGCCCGCTCAGGCGCCTTTCAGCGTCAGTCCCGCACGCGCACGTGAAAACTCTCCAGCAGGTACGCGTTCGCTCGCTCGAGGCCGCGCACGTCGATGCGGTATGTGCCGTCCGCAATGAGGTGGCGCGGTACGGATAATTCGATTGTGCCGTCCGCGGTCTGAAGTGCATTGGCGGTCCGGACCACCTTTTCGTCGGACGTATGAACGATGTCGATGCGGAAGGCGCGGTAGTTTCGTTCTTCAATGACGAGAGCGAGCAGGTAGCGCTCTTCGGCGGACGGAAGCTCGTGCACGGGCGCGTTGATCGACGGTCCGCGCGATCGGACGGCCTGGAGGACGTGCCGTGTCTGGTGTACGTACGGCTCGTCACTGCCGCGCGCTGCACGAGCGAGCTCCCACCGCGACTGTACGAGCAGGATTGTGAGCAGTGCAATGAGCAGCCCTGCCGCAAGCGGCATGATCTGCCGAAATGTACGCTTCGGTTTGAGTTGTGCGGGAGCCGGCGTCTTGTACGTCAGCAGTTCAGTGAGCTCGGGATAGTAGACCAGCAGAGCGCGCACGCGTGCGGCCTCCGCCGGCATCAGCTCGCCGCGCGTATACGCAACGACTTCGTCCGGAGTGGGCGGTCCGCCGAGACGTTCGCGTTCAGCGATGATCCACGCGTCGAGCGCCGCATCCCAGTCATTCTTTGTGATCATCGTCGTTCTCCTCGGTCAACTGCGCCCAGTCGACGCCCGGCGGCGGCGCGCCGACGCGCTCGCGCAGATGCTGGACGGCGCGCGACAAACGGGAGCGCACGGCAGTCCTGCTGACGCCCTCCTTTGCCGCGATCTCCTGTGGCGTCATTCCCGCGCGCCGCATTGCGATCCACAATCGCGTCTCTTCTGCCAATTCGTTCAGTGCAGCAGCGAAATCGCGCCGAAACCGCGCCGCCTGTTCCTCTCGCAAGAGCTTTTCTTCGACGCTCTTCGATTTATCGGCCATGACGCCGACGACTTCGAGCGAGACGTTGGCACCGCCGCCTCGCATCAGCGCGCTGTCGGCTCGAATCCGATTCAGATTCAGATTGTGCGCGGCGACTTTCAGATACGGCCAGTCCGCACCCGACGGAATGTTCTCGATGTGCTTCCATGCGGCCAATAGCGTTTCTTGTGCGACTTCTTCCGCGTCCTGCGGGCGACAGCCCAGGCGAACGAGGTCGTTCACCAGGCGTTTGCTGTATTGCTGGTAAAGCTCTTCGAGGCGTCGGTCCGTGTCGTTCATCAGCGCTCACTGACGAGACACACTCCGGCGCGAACTGTGGCGCGCTCTGAAAACTCAGGCAGTCGACGCCACGTTTTCGTGGCGCCGGTGTCTTCCACCAAATACGGGAGGAGCTATGGCCGAGCGCTGTATCCGAGAAGGAGCGCCATGAAATTCGGAATTCGCACTCCATCACTGCGCAAGCGCATTGCGGCGCGTACGTCGGTGAAGCGCTACATTCGCCACTCTCTCGGGTTCAAAGCGCCGCGCGGGTGGGGGTGGCTGACGAATCCGAAACGGGCGGCGTACAACCGGATCTACAACAGGACGACGGTTGGTTGTACGGTGGTATTGCCGATCGCGCTGGGGTCGCTGGCAATGGCGGCGCTATTGTTTCGGGCGCTGCTGACGTGAGGAGGGAGGAAAGCGGGCTGACGATGGCCAGCCCGCCCGGGGTCACGTTCAGTAAATCGATCCGTTGCTGGAGCTGATTGCGCCGGCGTTGGCGCTGATGGTGTACGCGGTGCCGCCGGCGCCTGTCCAGGTCGCGAGATTGAAGGTCGCGGCACCGCTCATTTTGTACACGGCGAGGCCGGTGTAGGTGAGGGGCGAGCCGGAGACGCAGGTGGCGGGCATGCCATTGGAGGAGACGAAATACGCGGCGCCGGAGCCGACGCGCGTCGAGGCGCCGCTCGGCTCGACGAGAACGGCGGTCGCTTCGTCGATGCCGATTCCGCGCGGTGTGGACGACCAGCCGTCTTTCACAATGCGGGCGAGGAACGTCACGAGACGGCCCATGCGGTCGCGCGCGCCGAAATGGGAGTCTGTAATGACGCGGCTGAGGTTCGCGATCGGCGCGAAATCGCGGTCGAGCGTGACATAGCGGTCGTATGGATTCGCGAGGGCGGTACTGGAAGTGACGGAGCCGGTCGCTCCTGTGTAAATGAACTGGCCGAGAATTGCCAGCCCGGCGCTCGTGCCGCCGATGGGCGCCTGCTTCACGTTCGCGACGTAATCGAGCGCGGTCGCGACCGGGGTGCCTTTCCAGTAATTGATGTAATCCGCCTGATTGCCGCCCGCGATGAACACCGCTTCGGCATTACGGATCTTCGCCACGACGAACGGATCGGAGGCAGCGGCGCGTGTCTTGATGATCAGCGTCTCGACAGAATCCACGGTGCCGAGGCCGTTGATCCATGGGTTGTAGGCATCGGTGCCGGTGACGCGGATGACCACGAAATCACCGCCGCCCGATTTGCCGATCATCCACTGAAAGGCGGCCGCGACGTCCGATCCACCGCCGGCGAGCACGGTGCCGGCGCTGGTGGTCGTGGTGGCGTCCGCCGAACTGCCGACGACGTGATACTCGTAAGCCGCTTTTGCGGCGAAAAGGGGGAGAGAAACCAGGGACACGAGAAGCCCGGCCAACAAAACACGCATGTTTTTCCTCCTGAATGGATGGATGGAAACACATCCGGGGCGGCAGAGCAAACGAGCGCGGCCGGGATCGCGGTAAGGTAACGGCATGGATGTCACGTTCCGCCCGCTGACCATGCACGACCTTCCCCTCATGCACGAATGGCTCATGCGCCCGCATGTGGCGGAGTGGTGGGGCGGACCGGAGTCGCTCGCCGACCGGGAGGCGGAGCTCGGGCCGCTGACGGACGAGGGCTCGGACTCGACGCGCGGCTACATCGCGATGCTGGACGGCGCTCCGATCGGCTTCATTCAATCGTATGTGGCGTTGGGCTCGGGCGACGGCTGGTGGGCCGACGAGCGCGAGCCGGGCGTTCGCGGGATCGACCAGTTTCTGGCGAACGAACATGAGTTGAACCGCGGTCTCGGTACGGCCATGGTTCGGGCGTTCGTCGAGAAGCTTTTCTTCGATCCGGCGGTGACGCGGATTCAGACGGACCCGCGTCCTGAAAACGCGCGTGCGATTCGGTGTTATGAGAAGGCGGGATTTCGCGCTGTGGGCGAGGTGGAGACGCCTGACGGTCGGGCGCTACTGATGATTTGCGAGAGGCGTTTTGGAGTGCGGCG
>DASVRB010000351.1:0-1609 GCA_036388835.1 Thermoanaerobaculia bacterium
TTCGGCCGGTGCGTACGTGTGGGATTCCGAGGGGACGCGCTACCTCGACTGTGGCGGGTACGGCGTGTTCTTCACCGGCCACTGTCATCCGCGCATCGTCGCGGCGGCGCGCGCGCAACTGGAAACGCATCCGATGGCGACGCGCGTGCTGCTCAACGGCGCGCTCGCGACCGCGGCCGCGACGCTGGCGAGCGTGACGCCGGCAGGGCTCGACCAGATCGTCTTTGCGAACAGCGGCGCCGAGGCGGCCGAGATCGCGCTCAAACTCGCGCGGCTGCATGGACGCACGCGTGTGATCTCCATGCACGGCGGCTATCACGGCAAGACCCTCGGCGCGTTGAGCGTCACCGGTCGTCCGCATTACCGCGAACGTTTTCTGCCGCTGCTGCCCGACGTCACGTTCGTGCAGTTCGGCGACGCGGAGGCATTGCGCCAGGAGCTCTCGACACGCGGTGCGGAAACGTGCGTGATCCTCGAGCCCGTGCAGGCAGAAGCGGGCGTGCATCTGCCGCCGCGCGGCTACCTCTCCGACGTTGCCGCGGAATGCCGCGCCGCCGGCGCGTTGCTGATCGCGGATGAAGTGCAGTCGGGGATGGGTCGCACCGGCACGTGGTGGGCGTGCGACGCGGAGGATGTGATTCCCGACGTCATGATGATCGGCAAATCGCTCGGCGGTGGAGTCATGCCGGTGTCGGCGGTCGCGGCGAGCAGCGCGATCATGAAACCGCTGAGCGCCGATCCGGTCCTGCACAGCTCCACGTTCGCCGGCAATCCACTGGCGATGGCGGCCGTGCGCGCGACGATCGAAGTCGTGCGCGAGGAAGGCCTCGTCGAACGCGCGCGCATCACCGGCGCGTATCTGCTCGATGGCGTCCGGCGCGCGGTCGCCGCGCTGCGGCCCGACGTCGTGACCGATGTCCGCGGCGCCGGATTGCTCATCGGCATCGAGCTCGCGACCGAAGCACTGGCCGGGCAACTGATGCTCGAGCTCCTCTCGCGGCACGTCATCGTGTCGCATTCACTCAATGCACACCGGACGGTGCGTCTGACGCCACCGGCCATTCTCGACGGCACCGACTGCGACCTGCTGCTCGAGGCGCTGCGGTCGTCGCTCGCCGCGCTCGCACCAACGCAGATCAAGGAGACGAGATGAGGAACGTGGAACTGCAGGTTTACGCCGGAGGCGCCGACGCCTCGACGATCTACGCGCTGCTTTCGGATTTTCGCGAGTATCCGCGCCTCACCAGCGCGGTCCGCTCGGTTGCGATCGAGCACGAGAGCGCGGACGAATCGGTGTCGACGTGGGAAGTGAATTTTCGCGAAGGCATCCTCCGCTGGACGGAGCGCGATCGCTTCGACGACGGCCGCCGGTCGATCGAGTTCGTGCAGCTCGAAGGCGACATGGAGCTCTTCGACGGCTCGTGGCAGGTCACCGAAGGAACCGGAGGATGCGCCATTCGTTTTCAGGCGCGGCTCGACCTCGGCATCCCCACGCTCGCCGATCTGCTCGAGCCGATCGCCGAGTCGGCGCTGCGCGAGAACATCGCCCTCATCATCGACGGCATCCTGGCCGCGGCGGCGGACCGCGCACCGGCGCTCGCGGTCTCGT
>DASVRB010000352.1:0-8690 GCA_036388835.1 Thermoanaerobaculia bacterium
GCGGCCGGCACGCCGGTCGCGACCGCCACGGTCGTCCTGTCGTACGGCACGGCCGAGCAGATCGAGCGGACCAACGACGAGGGCCGCTACAACGCGCCCGACCTCAAGAGACTCCGCAAAGTGACCGTGCTGCATCGCGATTACGCGGTTGACGAGAAGACCTTCTCGATGGGCCCCGGTGCGGCGCCGGCGGACCGCGATCTCAATCGCACGCTCTCCGCCGGTGTGAAGGTGACGGGCCGCGTGCTCGGCGCGGACGGCGAGACGCCGGTTGCGAATGCGGCCATCTCCATCGACGGCTGGCCGCTCGCGAAGAGTGGCGACGACGGCACGTTCACGATTGCACACGCGACCTCGCGCTGGTCGATGCTCACCGCGCGCAATGAGACGCTCGTCGCACAGCAGGCATTCGCGAAAGACAAGGCGTACACGCTGCGGCTGGCGAAAGCGTCGACGATCTCGGGCCGCGTCACCGACGTACGCTCGCGTACGCCGCTCGCGGGCGTGGTCGTCTCGGCGAGCACGCGCCGCTTCGGCGGAACCGAGCCGGCCATCTCCGCGGAAACGGACGCAAAAGGAGAGTATTCGCTGGTCGTTCCGGCGGGCCGCTATTCGATGTGGTCGACGCATCCGGGGTACGACGCCGGCGAAGCGGAGATGACGGCGAACGCGGGGCAGCAGGCGGTGCGCGATTTCGCGATCCCGCAGCTCGCGCGTGTGAGCGGTGTGGTGACGAACGACGAGAACCGTCCGGTCGCAGCCGCGATCGTGGTGCCGGAAAACGCGGGCGATCCGTTTCGCAACGGCGCACCGATGCGGATGATGCTTCGCGAAGAGCAAGTTTTCAGCGGACCGGAAGGGCGCTTCAGCATGCGCATCGCGCCCGACATGGCGCTGACGCTGCGCGCCGTCAAACGAGGATTTCCGGCGGCGAAAAGCGAGCAGCTTCGCCTCGCGTCGGGCGAGCGGAAGAGCGGTATCGTGCTGACGATTCCGACCGGCTTCGAAGTGACGGGCCGCGTGACCGATGCGGAAGGAAAGGGTCTGTCGGGTGTCGCCGTGACGACCGCGCCGTCGGTGGAAGGCCGCGGCGGGATGTTCACCCGCACGATCATCGTCGGCGGCGCTGCCGCGGAAGAAGATCCGGTGCGTACCGCGTCGGACGGCACGTTCACGCTGCGCGCGGCGGAAGGGACGTACGACTTCACGTTCCGCCGCGAGGGTTTCGCGCCGACGAGCGTGCGCTCGCAGCGCGTGGCCCCCGGCGCACCGGCGCGCGTCGACGCGACGATGGAGCCGGCGAGCGAAGTGACGGGGCGCGTCACGCGCGGCGGCACCGGAGTCGAGAACGTGTCGGTGAGCTCGTTCTCTCCCAGCTTCAGCGTCAGCACGACGACCGGTCCTGATGGCTCGTTCACCTTGCCCGGACTACCCGCCGGCCAGTTGCGCGTGATGCTACGGAAGGAAGACGACTTCATTCAGGAGACGCGCATGCTCACCGCGCCGTCTCGCGACGTGATGATCGATCTCGGCGCGGGTGGACGGGTGACCGGACGCGTGGTCGACAAGAGCACGAACAAGCCGATCACGACGTTCCAGGCAGGCGTGTCGGTGTCGCGCGGCGGCGGCGGAATGATGATGATGGCGCCGCCGCAGTTGCGCAGTTTCACCAGCGAGGACGGCTCGTTCACGCTCGAGAACGTCCCCGCCGGCGCGATGACGCTGGTTGCGAATGCCCCCGGCTACGCGAGCGGCCGGCTCAACGTCACGATTGAAGAAGGGAAAACGCTCAGCGACATCGAGCTGCCGCTCGACGCCGGCGTGCGCCTCGTCGGCCGCGTGACCGGACCGAACGGCTCCGGTCTGAGCGACGTCAGTGTGCGGGTCGTCCCGTCGGCCACCGGCTCGTTCGCCACGCGCGGCATGGACGCCAGCGCGACCACCGACGCGAACGGCGACTACACGCTCGAGGCAATGACCGCGGGCGAAGAGTCGATCTCGTTCTCGCATCCGAAGTACGTCAGCACGAGCAAGACCGTGACGCTCAAAGGGCGCGAGGCGCGTCTCGACGTGCAGCTCTCGTCGGGCCAGCGCGTCACCGGCGTGGTGGTCACGGAAGGAGGCGCGCCGGTCGCCGACGCGCAGGTCGACGCCGGCTCCGCGAGCGGCGGTTATGAGTCGGCGCGCACGAACGCGAGCGGCACGTTCGAGCTCGAATCGATGAAGCCGGGACGCTATCGCTTCACCGCGCGCAAAGCAGGCCTCGGCCAGGCGACGGTCGAAGATGTCGATATCTCGAGCGGCGCGCCGGTGCGGATCACCCTCGCCGCAGGGGCGGTGATCACAGGACGCGTGAGCGGCCTCTCGCCGCAGGATCTGCCGACGACGACGGTCGAGGCGCGCGCGGGCCGCACGTATGCGAGCGCGAGCGTCGACGGACAGGGGAACTTCCGGATGGAAGGGGCGCCGACCGGCACGGTGCAGATCTCGGCCGTCGTCGCGTCGCGCGACATCTCGGCGCGGCGATCGTCGGCCACGCAGACGCTCGAGCTCGAGCCGGGCGGCTCGCAATCGGTCGACATCGTGTTCCGCAACGACATCACGATCCGCGGCCGCGTCACGCGCAACGGCGCGCCGCTCGCGACGGCGAGCGTGATGTTCAATCCGCGCCGCGGCTCGCAGGCGCAGACGTCCGTCAGCGCGACGACGGACGAAAGAGGGCAGTACACGCTGAGCGGCGTGGAAGAGGGTGAGTACAACGTCGAAGTGATCGACATGCAGCGCTTCAGCCCTTACTCCACGACCTACACCGTGCGCGGCTCCGACATGTTCGACATCGATTACCGCACCAGCGGCATTCGCGGCCGCGTGGTCGATGCGGCGAACGGAGAGCCGATCCTGAATGCGAACGTGCAGCTCCAGCCGCAGGGTCAGACCGAGGGCTTCCGCATGCTGCGCAGCGCGTCGACCGACACCGCCGGCACGTTCCTCATCGAGTCGGTGCAGCCGGGCAACTACGTCGTCACGACGTCGCACGACGGTTTCGCGAATCAGGTGCTCGACCTCACCGTTCCGGAGTCGGGTGTCGACAACCTCGAGGTGAAGCTGTCGAAGAACGACGGCGTGACGCTGCGCGTCGTCGATGCGCGCGACAACCGGCCCATTCGCGCCACGGTGTTCGTCTACAACGCGCAAGGGCAGCTCGTGTACGAATCGGGCCGCATCTCGTTCGGCGAGGACGATGCGAACGAGGTTCGCCTGCCGGTCGCTGCCGGCGCGTACACGGCCTCGGTCACGGCCAGCGGTTATGCGCCTCTCAACATCTCGCTGCAAGCGCCGTCGATGCGTGTCGCGCTCACGCCCGGCGGCACGCTGCTCATCCGCTCGAAGCACAGCGAGCGCCGTCGCTTCCGCATCATCGATGCTAACGGACTGCCGTACGGACGTTTCATGTCGGCGATGCCGAGCCGCGAGCTGCTTCCGCGTCCCGGTACGACCTCAGCCCTGAACATCGCCCCCGGCACCTACACGCTGCAGCTCCTCGGCGACAACGATGCCGTGGTCACGACGATCCAGGTGAACGTCCGCGAAGGAGTTTCGACGGAAGTGGAGCTGTAACGAAGGACTGGTGGAGGACAGGCAATCCTGCCTGTCCCCTCGTGTCGTAGGAGAGGAGGGGGACAGGCAGGATTGCCTGTCCTCCACCAGCTACGCCTCGGCTTCGTGATCGTCGATTGGCGGCGGCTCGGGGATCTCGGCCAGCGTTTCGAGCGGGACGCGGTCACGCTCGATGCGCGGACCGGCGCCGCCGCTCATGAAGATGTTCTTCCGGTACTTTTCGAGGCGCTTGAAGATGTGATGCAGGTCGTACGTCAGGCGCATCACGGTGCGGCGCAGTTTGTATTTGACGCGGCGGAACTGCTCGAGGTCGTCGCTGCGCAGCGCGGGGAGAAAGCTCTCGATCTCGGCGATGCGGCGGCGCACTTTTTCGAGGTCTTTGTCCTCGATGTTGAGGAAGATCTCCTCCTCGCCGATCAGCAGCGGCTCGACGCCGCTCATCTGATCGTCGAACCAGCGCCAGAGCTGCACGAGATCGATGCGGCGGCCTTTCGAGAGGAAGCGAATCTCGAGCAGATCCTGCTGGAAATAGCCGAGGAGCTTGCGGTCGTCGAGCTTGTTGAATTCGTCGTCGGTGAGGTTCCGTGCGTTCCAGACGCCGTAACGAATGATGTCGTTGCGCGTGCTGCGCAGTTGCCGGATCACTTCATCGAGGATCTTGAGCGGGAGCTGCGCCAGCGATTGCGCTTCCGGCCGCGCCAGCGCAGGCGCCTGCCTCAGCGGTTCTTCGGACATGGCCGGCGCAGGATACACGATCACTGCCCCGCTACGTACGTCGCATCGCCGGTGCGGTTGTCGACCAGCGACGCGTACGCGCGACCGCGTCCGGAGGTGAATCGCACCGTCGCGCGTCCGCCGATCACCGGCGCGAGGACCGCCGTTTGTGCGACCCCGCCGCTCGTCGAGAGCGTCGTGCGGCTCACTTCCGCGCCGGCCGCGTCGTAGATCACGACCTCCGCAATCGCGGCCTCCTCCGCCACGATGCCGATGTTCGTCCGATAGCCGTTCGCGCTTTCGATGAAAACCAGTTGCTGTTCGGCCGGACCTGCAGGATCGAGGAACGGGACGAACTGGCTCATGCCGTCCGTGCGGATGCGCGACATCGCGGAGAAGCTGTACGGCAGTTCCGCGATGAGCGCCGCGAGCGACATGCTGCCGTCAAAGAACGGATGCGCGAGCACGTCTTCGAGCACGATCACGCCGGCCGCGAGGAAGTCGCGCTGCACGGTGCGCCCTTCTTCGATCGCGCGCAGGCGCACCACGATGTCGAGCTCGAACGAATACAGCCACACGTCGCTGCGCCAGTCCGTCTCGTTCGCGCCGCGCGTTCGCACCACCGGCGCCATGACCGTGTACGCGCCCTCCCGGCGCTGCATGGCCGGAATGAACATCGCGTCGCTGCTCTGGTTGTCGACCTGCGAGAGATACGCGGCGACGCGCGCGTCTCCCTCGGCGACCGTGACGGTGAGGATCGTCGCGCGCGGCGCTTCCTCGATCGGAAACGCAAACTGAACGTGGCTGTACGGCAGGATCGGGATCAGACGCGTGCCGATCCTCACCGTCCCGCTGCCGCCCGCGGTCTCGACGATCCCGGCGTTGAGACGATAGTCGCCGAGCGGCAATGCGACCGCTTCGAGCTGGCGCTCGCCGATTGCCGTCGTGTCGAGATTCGGCGGGATCTGCTGCCCCATCGTGCCGTCCGGCGTCACCGCGTACGTGCGGCTCATGACGATCACGTCGCCGAGGATCTCGAGCGAGCCGGTGCCGCTCGTGTGGAACGCGCTTTCGACAACGTCGTCGAACGCGAGCGTCTGTCGCGGCTCGAGCACCGCCTCGATGGCGGAGAAACTGGTGCGTCCGTCCTCGCCGCTGCGCGTGAAGATCAGCGTCACCGTCTGCCGTGTCGCATGTGGATTGGCGATGCGAACATCCGAACGAAAAGGCGTCGCTGCGAGTCCCGATGCGTGTGCGACCGCCGGAATCATCTGCGCGCGCGTGCCGCGCGGCCGCGTCGCGAGCGGCGTCTGTCCCGCGAACTGAATCAGCAGACCCCACGACACGAGCGTGCCGGCGTCGAGCGTGCGGAGGTCGCGCACGACGAGCTGCCACGTGCCGGCGGCGCTGCGGCCGCGCAGAACGTCCAGCGATTGCACCGGATCAGCGGTGATGCCGAACGTCGTGTGAATGTCGGGCGTGAGCTCGGACGAGATCTGCTGCAGCAGCACGGTCGTGCCGTCCGGCGCGATCAGCTCGAGACGGAGATCGCCGCGCGTGCGATGAACGATGTCGACGCGCACCGCGACGCGCTCGATGAGGCGCGGATCGTCGATGGTGATGCGCGACGTGACGCCGCTGCCGACCGCGTCCGGGATCCGCAGTCCGCGCTCGCCACTCTGAAACAACGTCTGCTCGCCGCGCGGCCGGTTCTCGCAATCCATGAGGATGCCGCGCGCGAGCATCGCGCTGCAGATCTGCGCCGCGTGCGCGGCGTTGTAGAGCTCGCGGTCGGCGTCGAGCAGGCGGCGCGCCGCGATCGCGAACGTCGGGTGCGGCGGCGTGTCGAAGATCGATTCGAGCACGATCGTGTCGGCCGCCGTTTTCCCGATCTGCTGATGGATCTCGCGCAACGCCGACGACCAGATCGCGCCGTTGCGATGCTCGACGCCGGAGCCTTCATTGCGCTCGTAATTCGCCATCGTGGCGGTGCTGTCGAGCCGGCGGAGGCAATCGCTGTTCGGCTGATACGCGCACCGTTGCGACGGATCGTCTTCCCAGCAGCGCGCATCCCAATCCGCAAAACAGAACGGATCGCGTCCGCTCGCCTCGCGCTGCGCGACGTGCTGCGAGTACGCCCAGTAATCGCCAAAGCCTTCGCTCAATGCGCGCGACTCGCTCGCGAACGTGCCGAAGAACGTCCCCGGCGCAATCCACTCCAGCATCGCGTGCGTGTATTCGTGCACCACGAGATCGGCGTCTTCCGCGTCGTCGGTCCCGCCTTCGCCAAACAGCAGCGCGCCGAAACCGATGCGCGTCTGCGACGGCAGAAAGAACGAGTTGTCGTCGCCGTTCACCGCATGCGTATCGACGTCGATTGCATACGGCACGATCGCACGCTCACCGCTGTAGCCGAGCGACTGCAGATACCGCTGCGTGCGATCGACATGAAACGCGGCATTCACATCTTCGAAGCCCGACTCTTCGCGATTGAAGAGCAGCGAGCCGTTCGGATCGGCGGGAGGAACGTTCGGCGGCTGGCGCTCGATGATGCGCACGTGCGGCCCGTTCAGATCGACTTCGACGTTCTTGTACGCCGCTTCCGGAACCGCGGCCGCGGAGTCGTTCCGATCCTGCAATGACGGATCGTTCAGCGTGACGACGGGATTCGGATCGAAGACGCGCGCCGGTCCACCCTGGAAAAAAAGAGGGATGCGCTGCACGAGCGCGCCGCTTTCGACGTCGTAGTCGTACGCGTACGGCTGCAGCGGTTTTTCTTCGACGATCTCGCGGCGGATCGTGCGGCCGTTCACGATGCGCAGTGGCGACGCGGCGGCATCGCTCGCGGGGCGCATCAGGTCGGCCGAAAGATCGTTCGCATCGCACGGCCGCGTCACGTAGACGTCGGTCGGTATGTCGTTCACGTACTGCCGATAACGGCAGTGCGAGCCGGTGAGCGAATGCCGGACGAGCTCGAGAACGAGGGCGGTCGTGAGGATCACGGGAAGGATTACGTCTGCGCGGCGACCTGTGTCGGCGGCGGCGAGGCGATGGCGGTCGCTTCAGCGGAGACCGGGAGCGAGAAGTAGAACGTCGTGCCCTGCCCTTCTTTGCTCTCCACCCAGATCGTGCCGCCGTGGCGCTCGATGATCTGTTTGGTGATGTAGAGGCCGAGCCCGAGGCCGCCGTAATTCGTCGACGAAACCTGCCGTCCGCGGTGGAAGCGCTCGAAGACCTGTCCCAGCTCGTCGGCGGGGATGCCGATGCCGCGATCGCAGACCGCGGTCACGAACGCGTCGTTGCGGTCTTCGACCGTGACGCTCACGTCGCTGCCGTCGGGCGAGTACTTCACGGCGTTCTCCAGCAGATTGCCGAGGACCTGCTCGAGGCGGTCGCGATCGCCGGTGACCATCTTGTCCTCGGTGGTGACGCTCACGTGGAAACGGCGATCGCTCACCGCCGTGTGATGGCGATGCACGACGTCGCGAACGAAGTGCGCCCACGCGATCGGCTCGCGGCGGATCTCCAGACGTCCGGTCTCGATGCGCGAGACGTCGAGCAGCTCGAGGATCAGGCGCGACATCCGGTCGATCTGATCGAGCGCGATGTCGAGGTACTCCTCGGAGGTGCTGAGGTCGTTCTCGCGAATCAGCATCTTCGCGAGCTGCGTGTAGCCCTTGATGGACGTGACCGGCGTGCGCAGCTCGTGCGAGGCGATGGAGAGGAACTCGTCCTTGAGGCGCGAGAGATCTTCGACCTTGCGGCGCGCCTCGACCTGTTCGGTGTAGAGCTTCGCGTTCTCGATCGCCAGCGCGGCGCGCTCGGCCAGCACTTCGGCGAGCGGCAGCTTGTCGTCGGTCATGGCGCGGTCGGGATCGTTCGCCGCGACGATCAGCGCGCCGATCATTTCGCGGCGCGTGCGCAGCGGCAGGATCAGCAGCGACGCGAGCTTGAGCGGCGTAGGGTGATACGTGCCCGGATTCGTCGTGTCGTACAGTCCGCGCACGTTCGTGGTCAGCGACGGATATCCGGTGGAAACGACCTGCCCGATGATCCCCTCGCCGACGATGAGCGGCTGGCGATAGATGTACGACCAGGCCAGGCCGAGGGATGCCATGTCGCGGTGATAGATCGAGGCGACGCTGAGCTCTTTCGAATCGGCGTTGCGCAGAATGACGGCCGACCAGTCGCCGAGAACTTCCGCGGTGCGCTCGGCGATCGCCTGCGTGACCCAGGTCGGATCGATGTTGCTCGAGAAGAACGCGCCTGCGTCGGCGAGCACCTGCGCGCGCGTCGCCTGCGCCTGCATCTGCTCTTCGAAAAAGCGGCGCTCGGTGATGTCGCGGAACGTCACGACG
>DASVRB010000353.1:0-3666 GCA_036388835.1 Thermoanaerobaculia bacterium
TTGTTGTCAGTTGGCGGTTGTCGCTCTCGAGTTTGTTGTCAGTTGTCGGTTGTCAGTTGTCCGTGCCGTCTCGCGAGTTCGCCCTGTCGGCAGTGAGTCACAGACAACCGACAACCGACAACGCGAACATGGCCGTGCTCGTTGTCCGTGCCGCTCGCGAGTTCGGCCTGTCGACAGTGAGTCACAGACAACCGACAACTGACAACCGACAACGAAAAATGGCCCCTTTCTCGCACAACTTGACTACTGAATGACCGTTCATTCACACTATCCGCCCCCAGCGGTACAAACCTCATAGAACCCACGAAGGAGCTGCACATGGCTGAAGTCAAAACCCAGGGCGCCGTCGATGCGATGGAAGTTGCGGAAGCATCGCGCGAGACGGAATGGGAAAAACCCTCGTTCGTCGGCGATCTTTTCCTCGGCAAGCTGAATCTCGACCTGATCCATCCGTTCCCGGAGCAGCCGGCCGCCGATAAAGCGGAGGCCGATGAGTTCCTCCAGAAGCTCGAACGCTTCATGGCCGAGAACGTCGACGCCGAAAAGATCGACCAGCAGGGCGAGTACGACTACGACCTCTTCGAGGGCTTCAACAAGCTCGGCGCCTGGGGCATGAAGATTCCGAAGGAGTACGGCGGCCTCGGATTCAGCGCGACGAATTACAACCGCGCGATCGGCCTCGTCGCGACGTGGTGCGGCTCGAGCGTGGCGTGGCTCTCCGCGCATCAGTCGATCGGCGTCCCGCAGCCGCTCAAGCTCTTCGGCACCGAGGAGCAGAAGAAGAAATACCTCCCCCGCTTCGCAAAAGGGGCGATCTCCGCGTTCGCGCTCACTGAGCCGGGCGTCGGCTCCGATCCCGCGAAGATGGAGACGACCGCGACCCCCACGCCCGACGGCAAGGGCTGGATCCTGAACGGCGAAAAGCTCTGGTGCACGAACGGCCTCAAAGCCGAGGTCATCGTGGTGATGGCGCAGACCCCGCCGAAAGTCGTGAAGGGCAAAGAGAAGAAGCAGATCTCGGCCTTCATCCTCGAGATGAATACGCCCGGGGTCGAGATCGCGCACCGCTGCCAGTTCATGGGCCTGCGCGGCATCGGCAACGTGCTCATCAAGTTCGACAATGTCTTCATCCCGAAGGAGAACCTCCTCTGGGGCGAAGGCCTCGGCCTGAAGCTCGCGCTGATCACGCTCAACACCGGCCGCCTCACCATTCCGGCCGGCTGCGCGGCCGGCTCGCGCCGCATGCTCGAGATCGCACGCGAGTGGGTGAACGAGCGCGTGCAGTGGGGCGCGCCGATCGGCAAGCATGAAGCGGTCGCGGCGAAGCTCGGCTGGATGGCCTCGCACACGATGGCGATGGAAGCGATCGTCTGGCTGACCTCGGGGCTCGCGGATCGCGGCGACGTCGACCTCCGTCTCGAAGCAGCGATGGCGAAGCTCTTCAACACCGAAGTGGCGTGGCAGTGCGTCGATCACCTCGTGCAGATCCGCGGCGGCCGCGGCTACGAAACATCGGCTTCGCTCAAAGCGCGCGGCGAGAAGTCGCACCCGGTCGAACGGATCATGCGCGACATGCGCATCAACCGCATCTTCGAAGGGACGAGCGAGATTCAACATCTCTTCATCGCCCGCGAGGCGGTCGATCCGCACATGAAACGCGGCTACAAGATCCTCCTGCCGGAGACGCCGACCGGCGAGAAAATCCAGGCCGCGGCGAAAGCGGGCGCGTTCTACGCGACCTGGTATCCGTCGCGTTATGTGGGCTGGAGCCGCTTCCCGAAACACGGCGAATTCGGCCGCCTGCAGACGCACGTCGGCTACCTCGAGCGCCAGTCGCGCCACCTCTCGCGCTCGATCTTCCACGCCATGATGCGGTTCCAGGCGAAGCTCGAGCGGAAGCAGATGGTGCTCTTCCGCATCGTCGATATCGGCACGGATCTCTTCGCAATGGCGGCCACGATCAGCTACGCGACGATGCTCGCGCAGAAAGGCGAGAAGAACGCGCTGGAGCTGGCCGATCTCTTCTGCCGCGAAGCCCGCACCCGCATCGATCAGAACTTCCGCACGCTCTTCGACAACCACGACGAGCTCGCATACAAAGTCGTGCAGAACATGATGAAAGGCGAGTACGACTGGCTCGAAGGCGACCTCGTGCAGCCGGTCGTCCCGACGGTCGAGCAGGTGGAAGAGGCGATCCGGAAACTGGCCTGAGGCAGTTCCTCGGTTCCTCGGAGTTCCTCGGGTTCCTCGGGTGCAGTTCGCCGAGGCACTCCGAGGAACCGAGGAACTCCGAGGCACTCCGAGGAACTCGTCGGCGCTATCCTCGCCACATGAACCCCCGCGCCCACGACATCCTCGCCGGCATTCTGGCCGGAGCATCACCGGAAGAACGTGCGCGCGACCTCGCCCCCAATCACGCTCCGCTGCCGCCGAGCGTTCCGGCGAAAGACGACTGGTCGGTCGAAGCGCGCGACACCCGGCGCGCGTTTCTGCGCGAGCGCGGGTTCGCGGTCGACGCGCTGAGCGGCAACGCGGAGATCGCACCGGAGTCGCTGCGCGCGAACATCGAGGGGCTGATCGGATTCGCGCAGATTCCGGTCGGCGTGATCGGGCCGCTGCGCGTGAACGGCGTGCATGCGCGCGGCGATTTCTATGTGCCGCTCGCAACGACGGAAGGGGCGCTGGTGGCGTCGTATCAACGCGGCGCGAAACTGATCGCGCTCACGGGCGGCGCGTCGGCGCTGTGCCTGGTCGAGTCGGTGCTGCGCGCGCCGGGATTCGTCTTCGCGTCGATGGCGGAGGCGGGGATGTTTCTCGCGCACGTGGTCGGCCGCTTCGACGCGTTGAAGGCGCGCGTCAAAGACACGTCGCGTCACGCGGAGCTGGTGCAGATCGATCCGGTGCTCGCCGGCAAAGAGGTTTACATCGTCTTCCACTACACGACCGGCGATGCGGCGGGCCAGAACATGGTCACGTTCGCAACGGCGGCGTTGTGCAGCGATCTGCTCGAGTCGTCGCCCATAAAACCGCAGACGTGGTTCATCGAAGCGAACATGTCGGGCGACAAGAAGGCGACGCACCTGGCGTTTCAATCGACGCGCGGGAAGAAGGTGGTTGCGGACACGACGATTCCGCGCGCGCTGATCGAAAAGTATCTGCACACGACGCCGGAGCAGATCTTCAGGTACTGGCAGCTCGCCGTCGTCGGCTCGCTGCAATCGGGCTCGATCGGGATGCAGGGGCATTACGCCAACGCTCTGGCCGCACTGTTCATGGCCTGCGGCCAGGATGTGGCCTGCGTGGCGGAAGCATCGGTGGGGCTGACGCGAATGGACGTGACGTCGAACGGCGATTTCTATTGTTCGATCTCGCTCCCGAATCTGATCGTCGGCACGGTCGGCGGCGGCACGCATCTCCCCACCGCGCGTGAATGCCTGGAGATGCTGGGCTGCTACGGCTCGGGCCACGCGAAAAAGTTCGCGGAGATCTGCGCCGCGACGGTCCTCGCCGGCGAAGTGTCGATCGCCGGCGCGCTCGCCTCCGGCGAATTCGCTCAAGCGCATCAGTCGTTCGGACGCCGGTCATGATGCCGATGTGTCGCGAGTGCGGGGGACGACCGGGGCGCCTCCGGCGGGCGGGCTCGGCCCGCAACGCTGGTCGCCCAAG
>DASVRB010000354.1:0-10583 GCA_036388835.1 Thermoanaerobaculia bacterium
CGATCGTTCGGCGGGCTGAAGCCCGCCGCTCCACAAGTCATCCCGCCACGAGCCGCTCGATCTGATTCACATCCAGCGGTTTGAACAGCAGCGCTGACACGACGTCCTGATCGGCGGCGCTGAGTTTCTGGTTGGGCACGCCGGTGACGACGTACGTGCGGGCGCGGTTGCGATGGGAGCGGAGGTAGTCGATGACGCCCCAGCCGTCGATGCGCGGCATGAGCAGGTCGATGAAGATGAACGCGTAATCGTTGCTCTTGAGCAGCTTGATGGCGTCGGCGCCGTTCGCCGCTTCGTCGCACGCGATCTGGTGGCGCGCCAGGATGCCGGCAAGGATGTAGCGCGTGGCGGGATCGTCATCGGCCACCAGCGCGCGGCCACGCGGTGAGGCAGGCGGCGTGACCGACTTCGGCGGCTCGGCCGGACGCGGCGGCGGGTCTTTGCGGATGGCAATGGTCGGAACCGACGACTTGCGCGCGGCGCTCGGATCTTCTTTGAGCGAGGTCGCAAGCGCGGCGCGCAATTCGTCACAGCTCGCGTAACGATCTTTCGGTTCTTTGGCCATGCAGCGGCGGACGATGTTCGCGAGCGCCGGCGTGATTCCGAACGCCGCCTGCGCGATGTCGCGCGGCGCGGTCATCACGATCTGCAGCAGGATCTCGGTGACCGCGTTGCCGGTGAACGGCTTCTGTCCCGACAACATCTCGTACAGCACGACGCCGAGCGAGAAGATGTCGGTGCGCTCGTCGACCGCGCGGCCGAGGGCCTGCTCGGGCGACATGTAGTGCGGCGTGCCGATGACCATGCCGCCCTGCGTGAGCGCCGGGTCCGCGGTGCCGCCGATCTGTTTGGCAATACCGAAGTCGAGCACTTTGACGAAGCGCGGGGAGAGGATGATGTTGTCGGGCTTGATGTCCCGGTGCACGATCTCTTTGGCGTGCGCCTCCGATAATCCATCCGCGACGTGAATGGCGACGCGCACCGCATCGGCCGGAATCATCGGACCGCGCGCGATGACGTTCGCGAGCGAGTCGCCTTCGATGAGCTCCATGGCGATGAACAGCGTGTCGCCCTGCTGATCGATGCTGTAGATCGTGGCGATGTTCGGGTGATTGAGCTGCGCGACCGTGCGCGCCTCGCGCAGAAAGCGGTCCTTCCATTCAGGGTCGGCCGCGAGCTGCTCCGGCAGGATCTTGATCGCGACCTGCCGCAGAAGTTTCGTGTCTTCCGCGCGCCACACTTCGCCCATTCCTCCGGCGCCGAGGCGGCTGATCAGGCGGTAGATGCCGAGCTGCATAAGGGGGGAATGATACCGCCCGTCTACACCTGCGCGGCGCGGTGCTGGCCGCTGCGGCGGATGATGCCGTTGTACGCGAGGATGACGCGCGTGAACTCGGCGCCGAGCTGTTCGATCGCGTCGGTGGCGCCGTCGAGGCGGCCGGCGCGCGCGGCCTGTTCGAGCGACGATGCGACGGAGTACATCCGTTTCGCGCCGACGCTGCCGCTGGAGCTTTTCAGCGCGTGCGCGGCCAGGGCGAGATCGTTGGCGTCTCCGCTCGCCGCGGCCGCGCGCAGCGCATCGAGACGCGAGGGAACGTCTTCGCGGAATGTCTTCACCAGCCCTTCGAGAAATCCGTCCTGCGTGCGGCTGATCGCGAGAAACGAGCTGACCCGCTCGCGGTCGAGGACGTGCGGATCGTCCCCCTGCATCACGTTTTTCTCCGGCGCGCTCGCCTGGCGTGCGGACGACGACTTGCTGGTCCAGAGACGGATCACCGATCCGAGTTGCTCGAGCGAGACCGGCTTGGAAAGGTAGTCGTTCATGCCGGCGGCGAGGCATTTTTCGCGCTCGCCGGGAAGCGCGTGCGCGGTCATGGCGATGACCGGAATCTGCGCGAGCGCGCCTCCCATCTGCCGCACGCGGCGCGTGGCTTCGTAGCCGTCCATCTGCGGCATTTGGCAATCCATGAGCACGAGATCGAAGCGCGATTCGCGGAGCGCGGCGAGCGCCTCGTGTCCGTCCGATGCGACCACCGCGTCGTGGCCGAGGCGCTGGATCTGTCCGAGCGCGACGAGCTGATTCACGCTGTTGTCGTCGACGACGAGGATGCGTGCGCGCGTTGCCGCAGGCTCGGTTTCGAGACGCGGCTGCACGAGTGCCGGTTCGCTCTCGCCGCGCAGCAGACGGGAGATCGCGTCGCAGAGTTGCGTCCGCCGGATCGGCTTGAGGAGGAACGCGTCGATGCCCGCCTGCTGAAATGCGATCACATCCTGACGCCTGCGTCCGAACGTCGTCAGCAGAATCAGCCGCGTGCGTGCGAGTGCTGGATCGCGGCGAATGGCGCGGGCGAAGCCGAGGCCGTCGTCGTCCGGAAGCTGCATGTCGAAGAGGATCGCGTCGTACGAATTGCGATACGCGGCACCGATCGCATCTCCGGCCGTGTGTGCCTCGTCGAGCGCGATCCTCGTCGCCGCGAGATAGCGGGTGATGCCGCTGCGATGCACTTCGTTCGCATCGACGAGCAGCGCGCGGAACTGCGAAAGGTCCCACTGACGCGCCGGTGCGGCGTTCGCGTTCGGCTGCTTCTGCAGCGGCAGCTCGAACCAGAACGTCGAGCCTTCACCTTCGACGCTGATGAGCCCCATCTCGCCGCCCATCGCTTCGACGAGCTGCTTCGACACCGCGAGCCCGAGGCCGCTGCCGCCGTATTTGCGCGTCGTCGAGCCGTCGGCCTGCGTGAACGGCGTGAAGAGCCGCTGCTGAAATGCCGGCGCGATGCCGATGCCGCTGTCGGTGACGAGGAAGCGCAGCGTCACGCGATCGTCGCTCTGCTGCGGCTGCATGACCGTCAGCACCACTTCGCCGCGATCGGTGAATTTGATGGCGTTGCCGACGAGGTTGAGCAGCACCTGCCGAATGCGATGCGAGTCGCCCTGCAACGCGCGACAAACCTCCGGCGCGGAGTGCGTGCGGAACTTGAGCCGTTTGGCGGCGGCGCGTGCGGAGAACTGCTCGATCACGCTTTCGATGAGGTCGTCGAGATGGAAGTCGATCGTTTCGACCGACAGCTTGCCCGCTTCGACGCGCGAGAGATCGAGCACGTCGTTCACGATCGCGATCAGCGATTCGCCGCTCGAGCGGATCATCTCCGCGTACTCGCGCTGCTCCGGCGTGAGCGGCGTCGCGAGCATGAGGCCGGTCATGCCGAGCACGCCGTTGAGCGGCGTGCGGATCTCGTGACTGACGTTCGCGAGGAACTCCGCTTTCGCACGCGCCGATTGCAGCGCCGCGTCGCGCGTACGCGCGAGCTCTTCCTCGATGTCCTTCCGTTGCGTGATGTCGCGCGCGATCGCCTCGTATCCGGTGACGCGATCGCCGTCCATCACGGTCAGCACGTTCTGGCCGAGCCAGATGCGCGCACCGAATTTCGTGACCATCGGAAATTCGAAGTAGGTGCTCGGCTCGCGCGTGATGAATTGATGGCGGTAGAAATGCGCGGCCGCGTCGCGGTAAGCGGGATCGATCAGGTCGAGATAGTGACGGCCGAGCAGCTCGCTCTCGGCATAGCCGGTGATGCGCATCGCCGCGGGGTTGACGAACGTGAAGAGTCCGCGCTCGTCCGCGCGATAGATGATCTCGTTCGCGTTCTCGATGATGTGGCGATACCGCTCCTGGCTCTCGCGCAATGCGCGATCGGCCGGCCCATCGAGGTGCGGAGGTGCATCGTGATGCGGCATTGGTTGGGTGAGCGCATTGTACGGTGCACGTTCGCGCGCCGTTCCGCCTCCCTCCGTCATCCTGAGCGAAGCGAAGGATCTCAAATGCGACGACCGTCGCCTGTGGTTTGGTCGGTCGCCTGTCGCTTCGGCCGTCGCGGCTGAGATCCTTCGCTCGCGCTCAGGATGACGGGGAGGGGCGCGTTACGCCGAGACGTCGCGCAGCCACGTGCCGGTGGTCGTTTCGTCCGCCACCCGCACGCAATTGCGTCCGGAGTGTTTGGCCGCGTACAGCGCGCGGTCGGCGTTCGCGACGAGGCTCTCGATCGTGACCGTGGCGTCGGGAATCATCGCGGCGACGCCGCAACTCGCCGTTACGCGGCGATGAGTACCGTTGCCGTACGGCACGCCGATGCGCTCGATGCCGTCGCGCAGTGTTTCGGCGACGCGAATGGCGACGTCGGCATCGACGCCGGGGAGGAGGATCGCGAACTCTTCGCCGCCGTAGCGCGCGACGATCTCGCCGCTGCGGCGGATGGTTTCGGCGAGGAACGCACCGACGCGGCGGAGGCAGTCATCGCCGGCAGGATGGCCGCGGCGATCGTTCAGCTCTTTGAAGTGGTCGAGGTCGAGCAGGATCAGCGCGAGCGACTGTTCGTGGCGGCGCGCGCGATTCCATTCATCCGTCAGCGCGCGATCGAAGGAACGGCGGTTGGCGATGCCGGTCAGGTCGTCTTCGAGCGACAGCGCCTCGAGCTGCGTGTTCGCCGATTCCAGCAGTTGCACGGTCTGCTGCAGCTCGGCCGTTTTTGCTTCGACCTTGCGGCGCAGCTTCTCGGCCTGCACGCTCAATCGGCGCGTGCGGATGGCGATCACCGCAATGACCGCCGCGACCGCGAGCAGCGCCCACACGGCGGTCGCGAGTTTGGTGCGGTACCACGGCGGAAGGACGGAGAACGACCAGCGCGCTTCCTCGCTCTCGGTCATGGCGGGACCGCGCGCGCGCAGGCGGAAGGTGTAGTCGTTCGCTTCGAGCGTGGTGTAGTCGATGAACGGCTCGTCGCTCCATTCGCTCCAGCGCGTGTCGATCGGATCGAGGCGGTACTGATACGCGATGCCGGGGCGGTACGACACCGGCGCGAACTCGACGCGCATGCGGCCAAAGTCGTGGCGCAGCCGCACCGAGTGATTGGGCGCGAGCTGATTTTCGCCGGCCACGATACGCCGGATGATCGGTGGCGGCTGCGGCACTCCCGCGCCGGCCGCGGCGCTCGGGTCGTAGCGGAAGAGCCCTTTGTCGGAGGCGAACCAGACCACGCCGTCCGAGGTGACGCGGATGTTCTGAATGTCGGTCGCGGTCACGGAAACGAGCGGCTTTCCTTCCTTTGCGTACGTGCCGTCGGCGTTGCGCTCGAAGAAGCGCGGCGGGGTGGAGTTGATCCAAACGGAGCCGCGCGCGTCCTCGGCAACGACGAAGTAGCCGCGCGGCACGCTGATGTGGCCGAGGAGACGGTCGGGGATGAAGCGGCCATCGCGATCGAGCTCGAGAATCTGGCCGCTCGCGCGGACGAAGATGACGCGGCCGCCGACGCGGTAGACGTTCATCTCACCGCTGCCGAACTTCTGCACGCGCGGCCGCGCGGTGCGTGCGCCGTCGATGCGCAGAATGCCTTCGAACACGGTGCCGGCCCAGACCACGCCGGCGTGCTCGACGACCGACGAGATGTCCTGCGCGCTACCAGGGATCGTTCCCTCGTGCTGCCACTTGCCGTCGACGAGGCGAATGCTCGCCACGCCTGCTTCTTCGGCGACCCACACGCGCGACGGATCGCTGGTCGAGCGGGAGAGGTCGTAGACGCTGCCGTCGCGCTGGATGACGTGGGTCAGCGCTCCACTGCGATCGACGCGATAGAAACCTTTCACGCTGCCGACGAGCAGCCCGTCGTCGAACGCGAGCAGGCGCCACGCGCCTTCCTGCATCCCTTCGACGCGGCGCGCGTCGCCCTTCGGGTCGACCGCGTACAGGCCGTGCGTCATGGCGGCATAGATGTCGTCGCCGTGCCGCGCGAGATCGCCGGCGCCGCCGCGCAGTCCGCGCCGCGCGTCGAACATGGTCACGGGCGAGGCGACGTCGATGCGTACGAGCGGCCCTTCCATCGCCAGCCAGAGCGCACCTTCGCGATCGACGAACGGCTCGTTGAGCACGGCGTCGGGCAGTCCGGCATCGGCGCCGATGATCTGTTCGATCTCGCCGCTCGGCTCGAGCATGACGAGGCCGTGCTGGCGCGTGGTGATGATCAACCGCCCGTCATTCAAGCGCGCCGCACCGGTGAGGATTTTGTCTTTGATCCACGCGCTCGCCTCGGGGGCGAACGGCGTGATGCGATCGCCCTGCACGAGCATCAGTCCTTCATCGCGCACGGCCGCGATGATCGCGCCGTCGGCGCGCTGGAGGACGAGCTGCACGCGTTTGGTGAGCGCGGTCGGGACGATGCGCTGCGTCGCGGCGTCGAAGCGCTGCAGTCCTTTCGGTCCACGCAGCATGACGTCGGCTTCATCGGAGAAGCAGCCGCGCGGCATGTCGGCAGGCGGGATCTCCGCGATGATCCGCGCGCTGCTGCCGGTCCAGAGTAGGACGCTCCGTTCGGTGAGATAGATGAAGCCGGCCGCGCTCGCGCAGATGGCGTTTACGTCGCCGAATGCGCGTTTGTCAGCAGGCAGATGAGAAAGGAGCGAGCGGTATTGCTGCGCGTTGGTGTCGAACCAGCCGAAGTCGTTGACGAGACCGACGGCGACGCGGCCGCGCGCGTCTGTGCCGAGGGAGAGCGCGACCTGCTCGTCGGGCAGTTTGATGAGACGCCACCACGCGCCGTCGTACGAGAGCAGTCCGTGCAGGTTGCCGAAGTAGAGAACGCCGCGCGCGCCCTGCGCGATGTCGAATGTCTGCGGCCCCGCCTTGTGCACCTCGGCGGGATAGACGTTGATGAGCGGCAACCCCCGCTCGCGCGCGCCGGCATCGAATGCGACGACCGCCGCAAGCAGACACGCCGTCAGCCACGCAAATGCGTGGCGCTGCGGACGGCGCGTGGCAGGAGCAGACATTTTTGCGGAACCCGCGGAAAAGGTAGCACGAAGCGAACTGGGGCGGGGTGGTGGCGAGG
The DNA here is from genome assembly GCA_036388835.1 of Thermoanaerobaculia bacterium. GTDB lineage: Bacteria > Acidobacteriota > Thermoanaerobaculia > Gp7-AA8 > Gp7-AA8 > QHVT01. The sequence goes on from DASVRB010000354.1 coordinate 6,879, forward strand.
CGGCGTCGGTGCTGCGCTTCAAGTGGAGGACAGGCAATCCTGCCTGTCCCCTCGTCGTGAATGCACCAGAGGACAGGCAGGATTGCCTGTCCTCCACCACATACACCCGTGAGGAACCCGGGAACCGTTACTCCTCGTCCGTCTCTTCGCGGAACGTGACGCGGATGTCTTTCAGCACGACTTCGTCATCATCCGCGGGCTCGATGATGAGGTAGTCGCCGGCGATGTTTTTGCCGTCGATGGTGTAGTTGCGGCCTTCGCGGGTGACGTCCATCGAGTAGGTGATGTTCTCGTCGTCGATGCGGATGGCGAGGCGGCCGCCGGCGCGGGTACCGACTTCGTCGTGCGCGTAGAAACGGATTTCTTCGACGGCGCGTCCGTGAATGGGGATGCGGATGCGCGCGCGGCGGCCGCCGCATTCGGTGCCGCCGATGCAGCCACCTTCATGCGTGGTCTCGCGCTGCCAGTTGCCTCCGCGTCCACGTCCGCGACGGCCGTAGAGCACTTCGATGTCTTTGACTTCGACTTCGTCGTCGGTGGTCGTCTCGATGACGAGGCGCGAGCCGCGGACGTTCTCGACGTCGAACTCGTGACGCCGTCCGGCGCGCTGCACGTCGATGTACGAGGAGACGCTGGTGTCGTCGATGCGCACGGAGAGCCGGCCGTCGGCGCGCGTGCCGATGGCGTCCTGCGCGTAGAAGCGGACGCCGAGCACCGGCGCGTCTTCAAGCGCGATGGTGATGCGCGTGCCGTTCTTGCGGCATTCGGTGCCGCCGATGCAGCCTTCGGCACGCGGATAGGCGCGCCAGCCGCCGTTGCCGCCCCACGGCCTATCGCGATCGCGGTCGCGGTCGCGCGGACGGTCGCGATCTCGATCCCAGTCGGGATCGCGCGGAATGCGGCGCAGGTTCTCGCGCGAGTAAAGAACGGCGACGTCTTTGACTTCGACCTCGTCGTCATTGACCGGCTCGAACACGAGGTAGCGGCCGCGCAGGTCGTCGACGTCGAGCGTGAAGACCTGCCCGCGCCGCGGAACGTCGATGAAGCTTTCAACGACGTTGCCGTCGATCTTGACGCGCAGCGCGCCGTCGGCTTTCTGGCCGATCTGGTCGTGCGCGGTGAAACGGACCGAAACGATCGGCCGGTCCTCGAGCGGAAGGCGCAGACGCCGCTCGCCGCAGGTACTGCCGCCGATGCAGCCGCCGCCCTGCAGCGGAGTCCAGGTCTGAGCCATGGCAATGGTGGGAAGAGCGAAAAGCAGCGCGATGATGACGCGACGCATGTGAAACCTCCGAAGGCGATTGTATGCGGGCGCGCTGCCTGGAAAATGGGGCGGTTTTGGCCGCTTTTCAGCGCGCGCTGTCCCCCGTTCGAGACTGCGCGTCATCTGGCGTTGTCGTTGTTTGTTGTCGGTTGTCAGTTGTCGGTTGTCTGTGCGGCGTCGCGAGAACGCAGAGATAACTGAGAACCGACAACCGACAGCGTGGGGTGGTGTCGGTTGTCGGTTTGTGCGTGTCGCGACAACGCACAGACAACCGACAACTGACAACCGACAACCCCCACACCGACAACCGACAACGCGCAACCTACTTCTTCAACCCCCTCAACCTCACCTGCGCCAGCTCCCACGACGAGCCGCTGACGCGTTCGGGTTTCTGCACTTTTTGATAGGCCTCGATGGCGGCGTCGGCGATGCCGTGGTTTTCGGCGATGCGGCCGACGACGTACCAGTCGGCGGAGAGGAGGGCGTCGTTTTCGTGCTGTTCGACGCTCTGTAGCAGTGTTTCGCGCGCCTCCGAGGATCGTCCGCTTTCGGCGTACAGCGCGGCGAGGGTGTTGAGCGCGGGGTAGCTGGACGGCGCTTTCGTGACGGCGTGCCGCGCTTCTTCGATCGCTTTTGCGAGGTCGCTCTTCGCGAAGAGCGCGACCCAGGCGTGCTGGTTGTAATCGCCGGGACCGGCACTGGCGCGATCGAGCACACCGGCGAAGTAGCGGGCCGCCTCGTCGTAAGCACCGCGCTCCAGCGCGTCGGATCCGAGGATCTGCTGCGCCGCGTAATCGCCCGGATACTTCTCCAGACGGGCGAGCCCGCGCTTGCGGACTTCGTCATTGCGTTTCAACTTGCCGAGGGCGAACGCGGCGCCGCGGAAGGCAGCGGCGGAGTCGGGATGGCGCTCGCTCAGACGATCGGCAGTGGCCAGCGCATCGTCCCAGCGCTCGAGCGCGACGAACGCGCTGTGCAGCGCCTGATCGATGCGCCACTGCACGTCCGGAGCCGCGGTCGCGCGCGCCGCCTGCAGCACCGGCAGCGCGAGCTCGGACGACTTTTTCGTGTCGGGCAGCAGCGACGCCGCGGCGAGACGGATCTCGTCGAGTGATGCCTCGCGTCCACGCGTCCAGAGCGCCGCGAACGGCTCCGAGGCCACCGGATCGTCGCCGCCGCCGGTGACGTGCTCGCGCGCCCAGTCGAGCCACTGCCGCGCGCCGGCGAGGTCGTTCTTCTCCGCGAGCCGCAGCGCGCGCAGCGCCAGACCGGAGGGCGCCGTATCGAACGCGGCGAGCTTGAATGCGCCGTTCTCCTTCACCACATACGCGGTGAAGTCACCCTCGCCGTTGCCTGGCACGCGTGCACGCAGGCGATACCCGACCGCCTCATCGCCGTCCTGCTGGATGTCGATCGCGCTCACCGCGAGATCGGTCATCAGGTTCAGCGTCACGTCCTTCTTCTTGATCGCCTTCTTCACCTCGCGGTCTGCCGTGGTGCTCGCGTTGCCCTTCTGGCGCAGCCCGTCTTCCTTGAAGATCTCCGCCACGTCCGCGGTCGCGTACTTGTCCAGCTCTTCTCTCGGCGTGCCTTTGAACATGGCCAGGAACGCGCTCTTGAGGACCGAGGGGGGAGCGTTGGGGTCGAGCTTCAGCTCCTCGTGACGCGTGGCCTTCCGGATCACATCCGCCTGCTGGCGCAGCGCCGACGCATTCGGCGCTCCCTGCGCCGCCGCGTCGAGCAGATCGGCCGCCTGCGCGTAGTGACGCATCACCATCAGCACGCCCGCGGCCTGCGATTGAATGTCGCGGCGCTTGGCCGGATTCAATTTCGCCGACGCTTCCACCGCCGCCGCGCCACCTTTGGTCACGGCCGTGGCCGTGAGCGCGAACGTGTCTTTGTATTCCGTGTCGGTGGTCTCGGCGAGCAGCGCGTCGAGGTCCTTCCAGCGGTCGGTGTACGCGTACAGCCGCATCAACTCGCGATCAATTGCGGCGTCGTCCGTCTCTTCGATGTCTTTCTTCATCGAGACGTATTCGGCGATCGCTTCGTTCATCCGCGGCACGTCACCGTAGCGGACGCCGGCATCGCTGTGCTGCAGCATCATCGCGAGCTCCGCGCGGATGTTGACGTCCTTGTCGTCGAGCGCCTTCGCCTTGCGATAGGCGGCAATGGAGCCCGCCACGTCGGCGCCGCTGCGCAGCTCGCGGCCGATCAGGTCGTTTGCCAGCACGATCGCGTACGTCGCGTGCGCTTTCGCCGATTTCGGATCGATGGCGATGGCACGCTCCGCCTCGCGCCGCGCCGCCGCGCCCATGCCGCCGACCAGCAGTGCGCGCGCGACTTCCGCGTGATGCAGCGCTTCTTTCGGATGCAGAGCGGCGAGACGGCGATACTCGGCGACGGCTTTTCCGACGTCGCCCGCATCGAGATATTTCTTC
>DASVRB010000355.1:0-4416 GCA_036388835.1 Thermoanaerobaculia bacterium
CACACCGCGTGCCCTTGCCGCTGATCGAACGACGTCCGCGATGTATTCAAAGCTCTTCGTCGAACAGCGCGCCCACGAACGGAGACTGTCCGCCGAGCGAGGTGCGGAAGGCCCACACCGCCGCGGCAATGATGACGGCCGTCGGCACGAGAGCTCCGAGCGTGAACCATGAGCCGCCGACGAACTGCGGGAAGTGGAAGCAGGCGACGAACGTCGCATGCGCCACCGCCATGGCCAGCATTCCGTATTTCACCGCGAGGGTCGTCAGGACGAGCGAGATCAGCACCGGGCCGACCGGAACTGCGCCGAACGCGAAATAGAACCCGGTGATCACGATGACATTGAGCCCTGCGAAGGCCAGTGCACGGCGCCGGAACAGCATCATGAACACGGTCAGGACGATGATCACCATGAAGCCCATGAAGATGCCGCCGCTGATGCTGCCGATGAGGTGACTGATCACCTGACGCGGTGCAGTGAGGCGCGAAAGATCGCCGTCGTGCGGCGGTTGCTGCGCGCGGTTCGTCGCTGCCGCAATGACGATCGACATGCTGATGATGGCCATGTGCAGCAGCCCGCCGAGGATTCCGATCAGCACGTCGCGGCCGACCATCGGATCGCGCACGTTACCGGAGAGCAGCCGGGTCGAGCCGATGAGCAACTCGGGCCAGCGACGCCTGACGAACGGCTCGAGCGCCAGGTAGAGGAGGTAGGCGATCGCGCCCCAGAGCAGTGCCTGTGACGCGCAATGCGTGAGGATGGCGACTTCATGCGTCGCCGAGGGCTGATGGTTGGCCTGCAGGAGCAGCGCGATGAAATCGCACGCGAAGACCGCGACGGCGGCACGCGCTGCTGCCGGACGGTCGCCGCGCCGCGCGCGCGCATTGCGCCACGCGAGCACGACACCGACCGCAATGACCGACAGGACGACCGCGATGATGAAGCCGAGCAGTCTCGAATCGCTGAAGGGCACTTCTTCTCCGGTGGCCGAGTCCCACCCGCCGCCGATGCGGAAGAAGACGGGCGTGCCGTTCCATGCCGCCGCCTCGATCCGGATCGGGGTGCCGTCGTCCGGATGATTTCCGCTCCACGCCGCGCGCGTATCACTCGCTGCCGGCGGCACGCGTTGCGGTGTGGCCGGGCGGAGCTTCCGCGCATCGAGACCGGCGGCAGTGAGTAGCGGACTCCAGTCGAGCTGCTGTTGTTTCCAATCGCTCCGCGGAATCACCTGCAGTTCCGTCAGCCGGCCGTGGCGGTCGAGTGTCACGCGCGACGTTCCGGCGGCCGGCGCGACCGTCCCGTCGATCCGCGGAGCGGCTGCCTCTTCGTAAATGAACACCACCGGCGGCGGACCGCGCCGCAACCGCTCCCACCGGCGAGGCGATTGGTCGGTCGTGTAGATCCACGCCTGATACTGCCGGTTCTGAACGAACGCGCGCGATACGAACGGTTGCGCAGGAATGGCGAGTTTTCGAAGGATTTCGGTGGCTTGCTCGCTCAGCACCTCGGGGTGCTTCTGCAGCGGCGCATACGCGAGCAGCGAATGCGTGGTGCGGTAGTAGAACACCGTCGCGATGCAGATCGCGATCGCGGCGAGCAGCGCCCACGCCACCATCGGACGCAGACTGCCGGCCGTGCCTGCCGCCGCAACGAGACGCGGTGACGGCGTTTCGCCTGCCGCAATCGCCGCCTCCAGCGGATCGCCGCCCGGCAGCGAGTGCACGACTTCGCGCGCCGAGCGCGGACGCTGTGACACATCGCTCCCGAGGCAGCGGAGGATGATCCGCTCGACGGCAGGATTGATGTCGGGGATGTGATGCGACGGCGTGGTGATCTCGCTGGTGATGTCGCGCAGCCGCTCCGGCATCGTGCGCGCGCTGTGCGCGCGCTTGCCGGTGAAGAGCTCGTACATCACCAGGCCGAGCGCGTAGAGATCGCTCTGCACGGACGCCGGCTCACCTGCGAGCTGCTCCGGCGCCATGTACGCCGGTGTTCCCGAGATCGTGCCGTCGTGATCGTCGACGCCGAGGGCGAGGCCGAAGTCCATGATGCGCGCATCGCCGCGCGCGTCGATCATCACGTTCGCCGGCTTGAGATCGCGATGAAGGATTCCTTTCGCGTGCGCCGCCGCCAGCCCCGCGCTGATGCCGCGCGCGATGTCGACCGCCTTGTCGTGCGCGAGCCTGCCGATGCGCCGCAGCAGGCGCGAGAGGTCCTCGCCGTCGACGTACTCCATGGCCACGAAATGCGCGCCGTCGAATTCGGCGATGTCGTAAATCGCGCAGACGTTCGGATGCGAGATCTGCCGCCCGAGGCGTACTTCCTCGTGCAGACGTCCGAGGAGCTGAGGATCGCGCGCGAGCCGCGCGGGGAGAAACTTCAGCGCGACCGTCTGCCCGAGCTTCGTATCTTCCGCGCGATAAACCTCACCCATGCCGCCCGCGCCGAGGATGCCGGCGATGCGATAGCGGCCGGCCACGATCGTGCCGGGAGCGAACTGTGCGTCTTCGGTCACGCGCCGCGGCTTGTAGGTCGCGTCGGATTCGACACGCGTCGTCTGATCCGCGTCGCCGGCGGGTGTGGTGGTCATGATGGGAAGCCGTCATTCTATCCCGTCACTACAATCACTTCACGATGACTGCCGCGCGCTCCGTTCTCTACTTCCACGGGTTCGCATCGTCACCGGCGAGCGCGAAAATCGCGGCGTTGCGGCCTCTGCTCGAGCCTCATGGCATCGAGCTCGACACTCCCGATCTCAACGTGCCGTCGTTCGAGCGGCTCGATTTCGATGCGATCGTCGAGCATGCATGGCAACGCGCGCGTGCGGTGCCGCCGCGTGCGATGGTCGGCAGCTCGCTCGGCGCGTTGATCGCGCTGGCGGTCGCGCATCGCCGCCTTCACGTCCCGCTCGTACTGATCGCGCCGGCCCTCGGCGTGGCGCGGCGCTGGCAGACGAAATTGCCCGTGGGAGATCCGGTGACCGTCTTCAATTTCGCGCGCAACGCCGACGCGCAGATTCATCGCGCGTTCTTTCTGCAGCTCGCCAACCTGCACGTCGACGATGTCCCTCCACCGTCGCGCGTGACCGCGATCATGGGCCGCAAAGACGAGACCGTACCGTTTGCGATCGTCGACGAGACGTGGCAGCAATGGACGGCGCGCGGCCTGGCGCCCGGCTCGCGTTTCATCGAGCTCGAGGAAGGCGATCACGGTCTCGTGTCGCACGCCGATGTGATTCGCGACGCCATCATCGATGCAGCAGGGGAGAGCCTTTGATCGCCATCACACGCGACCTCGCGAAGCAGATCGCCGACGCCGAGCTGACGCACATGAAGCGCGTGCCGATCGACTACGGCCGCGCCGCGCAACAACACGAGGAGTATCGCGACGCGCTGCGCTCGCTCGGCGTGGAAGTGATCGTGATCCCCGCCGATGAACGTCATCCTGACTGCGTGTTCATCGAAGACACGGCCATCGTGCTCGATGAGGTGGCGGTGATCACGCGACCCGGCGCCGAGTCGCGCCGCGGCGAAGTGGACGCGGTCGCGGAAGAGGTCGCGCGCATTCGCCCGCTGGTGCGCATCGAGTCTCCCGCCACGATCGACGGCGGCGACGTGCTCGTCCTCAACAACCGCATCTACGTCGGCCTCTCGTCACGCACGAACGAAGAAGCGCTCGCACAACTCGCGCGCCTCACCGGACGCGAAGTGATCGCCGTCAACGTGACCGGCGCGCTGCATCTCAAAACCGCCATCACCCGCGTCTCCGATGACACGCTGCTCGTGAACCGCGAGTGGCTCGACGTCGCACCATTCGCCGGCTGGAAGCTGATCGACGTCCATCGCGACGAACCATTCGGCGCCAACGCGCTCCTCGTCGGCGACACCGTCATCTATCCCACCGCCTTCCCGAAAACGCGCGCAAAACTCGAAGAGCATGGCCTGAACGTGCGCGGCATTGACGCCGACGAGCTTGCGAAAGCGGAAGGTGGCGTCACCTGCTGCTGCCTGCTCGCCATGCGGTAGGTGTGCAGCGCCGATCGCACGCGCGAGTGAAAGCGGCAACTAGCGTTGCCGCACTCCAAAAGGTGCCTTCTGAACGCAGCGTCTATGGAGTGCGGCGACGCCAGTCGCCGCTTTCACTCGTCCATGCGATGGGGACTCTCTTGTCATCCCGAGCGTAGCGAGGGACCTGGGCGGGAGGGTCGCGGGAGGCATGTGCATCGCGCCCCGCCCACCCAGGTCCCTCGACTTCGCTCGGGATGACAGGAGGGGAATGTCAGCTCATCGTGAAAACAGAAGGAGGCGTCACGTGCTCGCGATGCCCAAATCCTGTCATCCTGAGTCGCGAAGACGACGAAGGACCCCCTGCAGATGCTCCGTGACCGTGCATCCGCAGGGGGTCCTTCGCCGTCTT
>DASVRB010000356.1:0-2671 GCA_036388835.1 Thermoanaerobaculia bacterium
GCGACCGGCTTGTTGAACCGCACCTCTGCCGCGCCGGCCGCGAGGGCTTCGTCTGCAGATAATTCGACGCAATAGGTGTAGGCGCTCGTGGGGGGCAACTCAGCGGGCATGGCCTTCGGGCCGTTGCTGCCGACCGTGTACTCAGTCGCGCGAACGTTCATCGCCGCGAGCGGCTGCAGTGAGCCGTCCGGCATCACCATCGTCGCAGTGGTCCCGGCAGGAAAAATTACCGTTGCGCGGCGTGTTCCGTCTTTATCAGTCACGCGTCCGCCGCGTGCGCTCTGTACGGCCGGCGCACTGAGCGCGATGGTGGTGACGGCTGCATCGAGCGGTGTCAGTGCAACGTCGCCAATGACCTTGAAGTCATTCCAGTGGACGCGCGGCTGCCGTTCGATCGCGAGGTAGCCGCTCTTTTCATAGCGAACGGTCAGCTGCCCGCCGCCGTTGACCGCGAGGTCGTAGCCGCCGTCCGCGCGCGAAAGCGTTTGGCCGAGTTCCGGGTGTCCTACGATCGACACCTTCGCGCCGCCGAGTGGCGACCCGCTCGACGTGAGAACCCGCCCTCGGACGACCGCCGCACGGCGCGCTTCAACAGCGCCCGCGGCGACGCCGGTCTGGATCGCGTTCGCACCGCTGTAAAGGAAGCTGATGGTGTCGTGGAACGGCTCCGCGATCGTGCGATCGACGGGCGGTGCGACTGTCGCCGGATCCGGCGGCAGCGGCTCCGAGCTCCGGATCGTGAGCGTTGCCGTCGCCGCGGTTCCGTTCAGCACTGCTTCGATCGTCGCAGAACCACTGTCGATGCCGTGCGCGAGTCCGCCGGCCGCAATTGTCGCGATCTGCCCATTGCTGCTCGACCACGATACCGCCGTCGTCACGTCCACGGTCCGGCCGTCGCTCCACGTCGCGCGGGCGGTGAACTGCTGCGTTTCGCCCGGCTCGATTTCTGCCGCCGCCGGGTCAATGGTCATCGCGGTCATCACCGGCACGACGAAGGCCGTTGAACTGAAGGCGTTGCCGCCGGCGGTGGTGATGAAGATCGGCCCGTTGGTGGCACCAGTCGGTACAGTCGTCACCAGCGACGTCTCAGTCGCCGAGAGAACTACTGATGGCACTGCGCCGAAACGGACGAGATTGCCCGAAACCTCGGGGTCGAATGCACTGCCAGTTACAGTGACGAGAGTTCCGGACACGCCGGTTGCAGGCGTGAAGCCTGCGATGACCGGTTGTGCCCAGTAGCGGAAAGCCTCGCGCAACCTTGCTTCGCCGCCGTCGTTGCGAGCGATGACGTCGACGGTTCCATGGATACCAGCCGGCGTTTTGACCGACGCGCTGATCGAATCGATCACGATCGTGTTGATTGCCGCTGCACCACCGAAGAAAAACGACGTTGTTTCGTCGAAGCCGCTGCCGGTGATGGTGACGACCTCGCCACCAACCGTGCGGCCCTTGGCCGGCGAGACAGCCGCCAACGTCGGCGGTGCCACATAAGAGTAGGCGGACGGGAGGATCGCCGTGTCGCTGCTAGTCGAGACGACTACGTCCACCTCGCCTGCCGCATGCACAGGCGTCTTCGCGCGCAGCTCGCCGGCTGAAACGTGCACCAGCTCTGTCGCTGCCAAACCGCCGATGGACACGCCCGTTTCGCCAGCGACGAATCCGGCACCGAAGAGGCGCAGCTCCGTGCCGCCCGCGGTCGGGCCGCGTTGCGGCGCGATGCTCGCGAGCTGCAGCGCTACCCGCGCGACCCGCACGGCGTCGTTGCCTGTATCGGCGGCATAAAGAGCACCGGCGAACGCGAGGCCGCGAGGGCCGCTGAACTGAGCTGCCAACGCGCGACCGTCGATCAGTTGCTTGCTGCTGTTGGTGGTGAGTCGCCCCGCCACGGTCGTCAGCATGCCGTCTGACGCGAGTGCGCGGATTACGTCGTTGCCGCTGTCCGCGATGATCAGGTTGCCGCTGTCATCAAAGGTGAGCCCTGTCGGGAATGCGAAGCGAGCGGCCACCGCCGGACCGTCGCCGCTATACCCGGAAGAGCCGGTGCCCGCCACCGTCGCGACCGTCCCGTTTTCAATGCGGCGGATGCGCTGGTTGCGTGTATCCGCGATGAACAGCACACCCGACGGCGAGACGACAATCCCTTCCGGCTCGGCAAACCGCGCTGCCTGTACGGCACCGTCCGCGAAGCCATCACGGCCGGTCCCGGCGAAGGTAACCGTTGAGCCGTCATTGGTCACGCGGCGAATGACGTTGTTCTTCGTGTCGGCGACGTAGAGCGCGCCTGCGCTGTCCAGCGCGAGCGCCGACGGCTCCTTGAACTCGGCACCGGCCGCGCGACCGTCTTTAAGACCAGGGCGGCCCGAGCCGGCGACCGTTGTGACGGCGCCGGACAGCGTGACGCGACGAATGCTGTGGTTCGCACTGTCGGCGACATACAACGCGTTCTGCGCGACATCGAGCGCGACGCCTTTCGGTTCCTTGAACTGTGCGTTTCGCCCGCTGCCATCGGCGAGGCCCGGTACGCCCGAGCCAGCAAGGACGGACGTTGCGCCGTTCGGCAGAATGATCCTGATCTGGTGTGCTTTCGTGTCCGATACGTACACGATGCCGCTGCGTGGATCGACCGCGACGCCTTCGGGATTGCGCAGATCGCGTCCGAGCGTGCGAACCT
>DASVRB010000357.1:0-10192 GCA_036388835.1 Thermoanaerobaculia bacterium
AATTCGACGGCCGCGCCGCGCGCGTCGACTGGGGCGAATGGCGCACCGGCGACCAGAAGTACTACGTCTCCGACAGCGCGAGCTTCCGCGCCAGCACCGGCTGGGCGCCGGCCATGAACGCCTCCGCCGGAATCCGTGCGCTGCGCGAGTGGCTCATCGAGAGCGGCGTTCCGGCGCTCGTGCAGCAGGCCGACGAACATCCCGCCGCGATGCCCGCACAAGCGGCGCGCGGCACCGCCTCGCGCGATCTGCCGGTGGCAGCAGTTCCCGCGAGCGAATGATCTCGACACGTCACCGCACGACGCATCAACACCCGAAATTCAACAGACGATCGACCGAGGAACGCGGCGTCACGTCGCGATCCCCGTTCTGATTCGCATGGCAGGTCGTTCATGAAGGCAGCACAGATCGCCTCCTCCCGCAAAGTCGAGATCATCGAGACGGCCATGCCGGAGCCCGGCCCCGGCCAGATCCGCATTCGCCTCGAGGGCTGCGGCGTCTGCGCGTCGAGCCTCCCGATGTGGGAAGGGCGCGAATGGTTCAACTACCCGATCGAGCCCGGCTCCCCCGGCCATGAAGGCTGGGGCGTCGTCGACGCCCTCGGCGACGGCGTCGACAACGTCAAAACAGGCGAGCGCGTGGCCTTTCTCTCCGGAAAAGGCTTCGCCGAATACGACCTCGCCGAACAGGGCTCGATCGTGCGCATCCCCGAACAGCTCGCCGGCCGCAGGTTTCCGGGCGAATCGATCGGCTGCGCGATGAACATCTTCCGCCGCTCCGACATCGAGGCCGGCCAGACCGTCGCGATCATCGGCGCCGGCTTCCTCGGCAATCTGCTGATCCAGCTCGCGAAGCACGCCGGCGCGCGCGTCGTCGCCATCTCGCGCCGCGAACAGGCCCGCGAGCTCGCGAAGCAGATGGGTGCCGACGAGACCATCCCGATGAGCGATCACTGGGAGATCGTCGGCCGGATGAAAGAGATGACGCAGCAGCGCGGCGTCGAGCGCGTCATCGAATGCGTCGGCTCGCAATGGCCGCTCGACATCGCCAACGACATCATCGGCGAGCGCGGCCGCCTCATCATCGCCGGCTACCACCAGGACGGCCCGCGCCAGGTGAACATGCAGAACTGGAACTGGCTCGGCATCGACGTCGTCAACGCCCACGAGCGCGACCCGCGCAACTACGTCCGCGGCATGCAGGATGGAGTGGAAGCCGTCCTCTCCGGCCGCATCGATCCGGAGCCGCTGCTCACCCATTCGTATGCCTTGGACGAGCTCGATCGCGCCATGAATGACCTCGAGGTGCGGCCGGGAGATTTTGTGAAAGGGACGGTTGTTTTTTAGGAAAACATGAACGTAGAACGCAGAACGCAGAATGAAGAATTGAGAAAGCGCACCGCGCGCCGATCGCACGACCCGCGCAATTCGCAACGCGGCTTTTCTTCATTCTTCATTCTGCGTTCTGCGTTCTCCATTCATCTCTCCCCTCCGGAGTCCCGCCGATGACCACGACGACCAGCACCCCCGCGACGACCAAACTCGCTTTCGCCGGCCTCGGCTGGATCGGCCGTCATCGCATGGACGCGATCGTCAACGCGAATGCGGGCGAGGCCGCATACACGTGCGACGTCGACACCGAGCTCACGTTCGACGATCTGCTCGCGTCCGACGCCGACGCAATCGTGATCGCTACTCCGTCGGCGATGCATGCGGAGCAGGCCATCGCCGCGCTCGAGCGCGGCAAGGCGGTGTTCTGTCAGAAGCCGCTCGGCCGCAATGCGGACGAAACGCGTCGCGTCGTCGATGCCGCGCGTGCGAACGATCGGCTTCTCGGCGTCGATCTGTCGTATCGCTTCACCGACGCAATGGTCGCGGTGAAGCGACTGGTCGACGAGAAAACGATCGGCGAGGTGTATGCGATCGACCTCGTCTTCCACAACGCGTACGGGCCGGACAAGCCGTGGTTCTACGACGCGAGACTCTCCGGCGGCGGCTGCGTGATCGACCTCGGCATTCACCTCGTCGACATGGCGCTCTGGACGCTCGGCTTCCCGAACGTCGAGCGCACCACCTCGCGTCTCTTCCACCACGGCGGCCACTCCGTCGAAGACTACGCCGTGGCGATGATGGACCTCTCGAACGGCGCGGCCATGCAGCTCGCCTGCTCGTGGAACCTCAGCGCCGGCCGCGACGCCGAGATCCGCGCGATCTTCTACGGCACCAATGGCGCGGCCGCATTCCGCAACGTCAACGGCTCCTTCTACGACTTCGTCGCCGAGCACTACCAGAAAACGCAAACCACCCAGCTCACGCAGCCGGGCGATGCATGGGGCGGACGCGCCGCCGTCGATTGGGCGCAGCAGCTCGCGCGCAGCAACGCATTCGATCCTGCGATCGAACACGTGATCGATGTGGCGGAGGCGCTCGATGCGATCTATGCAAGTGGAGGACAGGCAATCCTGCCTGTCCCCTCGCCGGCGCAACCGAAAGAAGGACAGGCAGGATTGCCTGTCCTCCACCAGGACCCGCTATAAATGCGAGTCCTCATGACAGCCGACACGGTCGGCGGCGTCTGGACGTACGCGATGGAGCTCACGCGCGCGATGCCGGAAGTCGAATTCACGCTCGCGAGCATGGGGCGCAAGGCGAGCGAGGGGCAGCGCGAAGAAGTGCCGGCGAACGTCACGCTCGTCGAGAGCGAATACAAACTCGAATGGCAGGACGAGCCGTGGGCTGACGTCGACGCGTCCGGCCAGTGGCTGCTCGACCTCGAACAAAAGACCGCGCCCGACGTCGTGCACCTCAACGGCTTCGCTCACGGCGCGCTCCCCTTCCGCGCACCGAAGTTCGTGATCGGTCACTCGTGCGTTTTGTCGTGGTGGCGCGCCGTGAAGAACGAGGAGGCGCCGGCGGAATGGAACACGTATCGCGAGCGCGTCGGCAATGGATTGCGCGGCGCCGCGCTCGTCGGCGCACCGAGCGCCTGGATGCTCGCCGCGCTCGACGAGCACTATTCGTTTCAGGTGCCGCGCCGGCTGCTCTACAACGGCCGCCGCTTCACACCGTCGACCGGACACGGACATCGCGCGAGCGTTTTCGCCGCGGGCCGTCTATGGGATGAAGCGAAGAATCTCCGCGCGGTGCTGCAGGCCGCGCCGCAGATCGACTGGCCGGTGCGCATGGCAGGCGACGGCGGTGCGGACGCGCAGAACGTCACATACCTCGGGTGGCTCGAGCCGGGCGCGCTCGCTCGCGCATACGGCGAGAGCGCGATCTATCTCTTCCCCGCGCTGTACGAGCCGTTCGGCCTCTCAGTGCTCGAGGCCGCGCTTTCCGGCTGCGCGTTGATCCTCGGCGACATCCCGTCGCTGCGGGAGATCTGGCGCGATGCCGCCGTGTTCGTGCCGCCGCGCGACACCGATTCCATCGCCCGCATCACCAACGAGATCATCGGCAACGACCGCTTCCGCCACGAGCTCAGTCAGCGCGCGCAGAAACGCGCCCGCGATTACACCGTCGACCGGATGGCGCAGCACTATCGCGACGCATACGCATCGCTCAGCGGTGACGCCGCGCCCCACAGCCGCAGAAAACGGACACCGGAGCACATCCCCGAATGAAGTTCGCGATGTTCTATCACTCGCTCGTGAGCGACTGGAATCACGGCAACGCGCACTTTCTGCGCGGCATCGTCAGCGAGCTGCTCGACCGCGGCCACGACGTCGAAGTGTACGAGCCGGCCAACGCGTGGAGCGTCGAGAACCTCGTGCGCGATCACGGCGAAGCGCCGCTCGCCGAGTTTCATCGCGTCTTCCCGCAGCTCCATTCGCATCGCTACACACTCGACGCGCTCGACCTCGACGCAGTGCTCGACGGCGCGGACGTCGTCATCGTGCACGAGTGGTCCGATCACGAGCTCGTGCGCCGCGTCGGCGAACATCGCAACCGCACCCGCGCGTACCGCCTCTTCTTTCACGACACCCATCATCGCGCCGCGACGCAGCCCGATCAGATGTCCGCGTACGACCTCACGCACTACGACGGCGTGCTCGCATATGGAAAAGTCATTCGCGACCTGTACGTCGAGCAGGGCTGGGCGCGCGATGCCTGGACGTGGCACGAGGCGGCCGACACGCGCGTCTTCCATCCGCGTCCGCACGACGAGCCGGACGGCGAGATGGTCTGGGTCGGCAACTGGGGCGACGAAGAACGGACCGCGGAGCTGCACGAGTTCCTGATCGATCCCGCGCGCGACCTGCAGTTGCGCGCGCGTGTCTACGGCGTCCGTTATCCCGAGCACGCGATCGCATCACTGCACGACGCGAAGATTGAATACGCCGGCTGGCTTGCCAACTGGAAAGCACCGGAAGTCTTTTCGCGGTATCGATTCACCGTGCATGTGCCGCGGCGTCCGTACGTCACCACCTTGCGCGGCATCCCCACCATTCGCCCGTTCGAAGCGCTGGCCAGCGGCATCCCGCTCATCTCCGCGCCGTGGCACGACGCCGAAGGATTGTTCACCCCCGGCGAGGACTTTCTCGTCGCGCGCGACGGTAACGAGATGCGGCAGCAGATGCGCGCCGTGATCAACGACTGGTCGCTCGCACGCGCCCTCGTCGCACGCGGACTCGAGACCATTCAGAGCCGACACACCTGCGCGCATCGCGTCACCGAATTGCTCGCCATCATCCAAAGCTGCAACGCCGCCACGCCGGCCGCTGCACCGACAGAGACAGCATGAAAATCGCGTTTTACGGATCGTCCCTCGTCTCCGCGTACTGGAACGGCGCCGCCACGTACTACCGCGGCGTCATTCGCAACCTCGCCGAGCTCGGTCATCACGTCACCTTCTTCGAGCCCGACGCATACCAGCGGCAGCAGAACCGCGACCTCGCCGAAGATCCCGAATGGGCGCGCGTGGTCGTCTATCCGGGCGAAGGACTGGATGGTGTCGAGCGCGTGCTCGCCGAGGCGCGGCAGTACGACATCGTCGTCAAAGCGAGCGGCGTCGGCGTCTTCGACGACCTGCTCGAGCGCGCCGTGCTCGAATTGCGACGTCCCAATCAAACCGTCATCTTCTGGGACGTCGACGCGCCGGCCACACTCGAGCGGATGCAGAACGACGCACTCGATCCGTTCCGCAAGCTCGTGCCGCAATACGACTTCATCTTCACGTACGGCGGCGGCGATCCGGTCATCGCCAAGTACGCCGCGTTCGGCGCGCGCGAATGCATCCCGATCTACAACGCGCTCGATCCGCTCACACACCATCCGGTGCCGCCAAAGCCGGAGTTCGACGCCGATCTTTCCTTCCTCGGCAACCGTCTGCCCGATCGCGAGGCGCGCGTCGAAGAGTTCTTTCTGCGCGCAGCGCAACTGCTGCCCGAGGCGCGTTTTCTCCTCGGCGGCTCCGGCTGGGGAGACAAGCCGCTGCCCGACTCCGTTCGTTACCTCGGCCACGTGTTCACCGGCGATCACAACGCGTTCAACTGCACGCCGCGCGCGGTGCTGAACGTTTCCCGCGACTCCATGGCCTCCAACGGCTGGTCGCCGGCGACGCGCGTGTTCGAGGCCGCCGGCGCCGCGGCGTGTCTCATCACCGATGCGTGGGAAGGGATCGACTACTTCCTCGAGCCCGAGAAAGAAGTGCTCGTCGCGCGTGAGGGCGCCGAGGTTGCGGAGATCGTGAAAGCGCTCGACGGAAAACGTGCGAAACAGATCGGCGCCGCGGCGATGAAGCGCGTGCTCGCCGAGCACACCTACGCGCATCGCGCGAAGCAGGTCACCGCGATTCTGACCGGCGCGCGTGCTGCTGGTGAAGCGCCGCGTCCGCGTCTCGGCGCGTCCGCGTGACCCGGCCATGAACATCGTCATCCTCGGGCTCTCGATCACCAGCAGTTGGGGCAACGGACACGCGACCACCTTCCGCGGTCTCGTGCGCGAGCTCGCCGCGAAAGGGCACGACGTGCTTTTCCTCGAGCGCGACGTGCCGTGGTACGCGTCGAACCGCGATCTCCCCGATCCGCCGTACTGCACGACGCGCCTCTATCGCAGCCTCGCGCAACTGAAGCAGCGCTACACGCGCCACGTGCGCGACGCCGATCTCGTGATCGTCGGCTCGTACGTGCCGGACGGTGTCGCGGTCGGCGAATGGGTGACTGACACGGCGCAAGGCCTCACCGCGTTTTACGACATCGACACGCCGGTGACGCTGGCGAAACTGGCGAAGAAAGACTTCGAGTATTTGTCGCCGGAGCTCATCCCGCGCTACGACATCTACTTCTCATTCACCGGCGGCCCGACGCTGCGGCGCATCGAGAAAAAGTACGGCTCGCCAATGGCGCGCGCGCTTTACTGCTCGTTCGATCCGGAGCATTACTTCCCGCGCAAACGCGCGATCAAATGGGACCTCGGCTACCTCGGGACGTACAGCGACGATCGCCAGCCGACCGTGCAGCGGCTGCTGATCGAGCCGGCGAAGAAGTCGCGCAATCGCAAGTTCATCGTGGCGGGGCCGCAATATCCCGACGACATTCAGTGGCCGAACAACGTGCAGCGGATCGAGCATCTCGCGCCGCGCGATCACCGCAACTTCTACAACTCGCAACGCTTCGCGCTCAACGTCACGCGCGCCGAAATGATCCGCGCCGGCTGGTCCCCGAGCGTCCGCCTCTTCGAAGCCGCAGCGTGCGCCGTCCCGATCATCAGCGACTGGTGGAACGGCCTCGACAAACTCTTCGAGCCCGACCGCGAGATCCTGATCGCCGAATCGAGCGCCGACGTCCTCCGCTACCTCCGGATGAAAGACGCCGACCGCCACGAGATCGGCCGCCGCGCCCGCGCCCGCGTCCTCGAAGACCACACCGCAGCGCATCGAGCGGAGGAGGTGGAGAGGGCGGTGGAAGAGGCGCGCGGGGCGAATTGAAAATTGAAAATGGAAAATTGAAAAATCGGCACTTCTCTTTTGATTCAGATTTTTCAATTTTCAATTTTCCATTTTCAATTCCGCTAGCATCAAACCGTGAGCACCCTCGACAGGCAGATCTTCGCCATCACCCGCCCCGCCCCCGAGCTGATGACCTACTACCTCCTCAGCTCCTTCCTCCTCGGGCCGCTGTTTTTCATTCCGCTGATCTACCTCCACTTTCGTTATCGGACCATGCAGTACGAGTTCGATGAGGAAGGGATCTCGATGCGGTGGGGGATTCTGTTTCGGCGCGAGATCACGCTCACGTATGCGCGCATTCAGGACATTCACCTGACCAGCAACATCGTCGAGCGGTGGCTGCGGCTGGCGCGCATTCAGATCCAGACCGCGAGTGCGAGCGCGTCGGCCGAGATGACGCTCGAAGGGCTGCACGAGTTCGAAGCCGTGCGCGATTTCCTCTACACGAAAATGCGCGGCGTACGCGGCCCCGCCGTCGCCAGTGGAGCGGCGGCCGCTTCGGCCGCCGGCACCTCGAACGAGCACGACCTCGCGTCTGCACTGCGCGAAGTCGCGACCGAATTACGTGCAGTGCGTGAGGCTCTGGAGAAACGATGAGCGTTCGCGACACGCTTCTCCACTACCTGCGCGTGCCGCCGACGCCCGAGCCGCCTCCCGGCTCGCCGCCGCGCGTCTTCCGCGCCGCACCGAACTTTTTCAAGCTGCGCATGCTGCGCTGGGCAATGACGCAGGTCGCGGCCCTCATCGGCGTCTTCTGGGCGATCTACTTTTTCCAGCATCTCCAACGCAGCGGAGTGCCGCACTTCGCCATCCTGCTGATGCACATCGGCGAGGCCTTCGGTGTCGCGGTGCTGATCTTCAACGCCCTCGTCGGCTGGATACTCGTCCGCCTCGACTTCGACCTCCGCTGGTACATGCTCTCCGACCGCGCCATCCGCGTCCGCGAAGGCATCACCACCATTCGCGAGAAAACGATCGTCCTCGCGAACATCCAGAACATCGAAGTGAAACAAGGCCCGCTCCAACGTTTCCTCGGCATCGCCGACGTCGAAGTAAAAACCGCCGGCGGCGGTGGCAGCGCGAAAGAAAGCCAAAAAGGCCACGTCGGCGAACCAATGCACGTCGCCTACTTTCGCGGCGTCGACAACGCGAACGAAATCCGCGATCTGCTGAGAGAAGGCGTGCGCCGACAGAAGGATGCAGGCCTCGGCGATCCCGACGAAGTTCACGCTCCGCCCACCGCGCCGCCCGACCTAGGCGATGCCGTAGGCGAGCTCCTCGCCGAGGCACGCGCGCTCCGGAACACAGTGACCGCGTCCGGAGAGGGCCGGCCGCAGTAGCCAACAGCGACACGCGTCCGCCCGCGACACCCGCATTCAACGGGAACAACAAGCGCAGCCGGCCGCGCCGGCCCTCGCCGGAGGCGCCCCCGTCATCCCGTCCAACGAGCGGCCGGAAGACAACGCACCGGACCGATGTTCCGCCGCCCGCATGATTTCCTTCGCCAACGTCAGCAAGCAGTACGGCAAACAGCTTCTCTTCGTCGAGGCCTCCTTTCAGCTCAATCCGGGCGAGAAAGCAGGTCTCGTCGGACCGAACGGCGCCGGCAAGTCGACCCTCTTCCGCATGCTCATGGGAGAAGAATCGCCCGACGACGGCGTCGTCAACGTGCCGAAGAAAATCAGCATCGGCTACTTCCGCCAGGAAGTCGACGAGATGTCCGGGCGCTCCGTCCTCGATGAAGCCATCGCCGGCAGCGGCCGCCTCGGCGACCTCCATCACGAGCTCATCGAGCTCGAGCAGGCCATCGGCGATCCCGATCGTCCCGACTACGACAAAGTCCTCGAGCGCTTCGGCACCGTGCAGGAGGAGTATCAGCACCAGGGCGGCTACGAGCTCGAAGCGCGCGCCCGCGAAGTCCTGCACGGCCTCGGGTTCGCCGACTCCCAGATCGACGGCGACGTCGGCGCTCTTTCCGGCGGCTGGAAAATGCGCGTTTCCATGGCCAAGATCCTCCTTGGCAAATTCGACGTCCTCCTCCTCGACGAGCCGACCAACCACCTCGACATCGAATCCATCGTCTGGCTCGAGCGCTTTCTCAAGAGCGTTCCGTCCACCATCCTCATGACCTCGCACGACCGCGACTTCATGAACCGCATCGTCACGAAAATCGTCGAGATCGACGAAGGCGACATCGTCAGCTACTCCGGCGACTACGACTTTTACGTGCGCGAGCGCGAGCAGCGCGAGGTCAATCAGGAAGCCGCGTACGCGCGCCAGCAGGCCAAGCTCGCGAAGGAACAGCGCTTCATCGACCGCTTCGCCGCGCACGCCGCAAAAGCCGCGCAGGTGCAGAGCCGCGTGAAGATGCTCGAGAAGCAGGAGCGCGTTGAGCCGCCGAAAAAACGGAAGGCGATGAAGTTCGATTTCCGCGCGCCGCAGCGCTCCGGCGAAGACGTCGTCGCGCTCAAATCCGTCTCGAAATCATTCGGCACGCGCACCATCTACAACGCCTTCGACTTTCACGTGCGCCGCGGCGAGCGCTGGTGCGTCATGGGAAAAAACGGCGCCGGCAAATCGACGCTGCTCAAGATGATCGCCGGCTCGCTGCAGCCCGATGCCGGCCAGGTGAAGCTCGGCGCGAGTCTGAAGATGGGCTACTTCTCGCAGCAGGCGCTCGACGTCCTCGATCCCGAGCTGACCGTGTGGGAGCAAATCCAGAAAGACTTCCCGCTCGAAGGCATCGGCACGTTGCGCAATCTCCTCGGCGCGTTCCAGTTCTCCGGCGACGACGTCGACAAGAAAATCCGCTCGCTCAGCGGCGGCGAGAAATCGCGATTGGTCATGGCGCGCATGCTCCTCGACCCGCCGAACTTTCTCGTGCTCGACGAGCCGACCAACCACCTCGACCTCGCCACCAAAGAAATGCTCATCGACGCGCTCGGCAACTTCGAAGGCACGATGCTCTTCGTCTCGCACGACCGCACCTTCCTCCGCGGCCTCGCCAACCGAGTGCTCGAGCTCGCCGGCGACGACCACGACGGTCCGCTCCTCTACGGCGGCTCCTACGTCGAATACGTCGAGCGGACGGGAAGAGAAGCGCCCGGCGTTCACGCGTAACGGGTCCCTCACGCGCCACCTAGTGGAGCGGCGGGCTTTAGCCCATACGCACTAACTTACTCCCGGCGTAAGCTAAATGCATGATGGAACGGGTGGATGTGCGGGAGTGGGTGGAGTTCCAGTG
>DASVRB010000358.1:0-6645 GCA_036388835.1 Thermoanaerobaculia bacterium
CGACGCGCGCCGCTTCGAGGCAGGGTCGCTGAACACGAACGGCATCTACGGACTGCGCGCCGCGCTCGACCTCATTCGCGAGATCGGTGTCCCGACGATCGCGGAGCGCGCGCTCGCGGTCGCCATCACACTCAGGGACGCGCTGTCGGACCTCGGCTGGACCGTCGCTTCGCCGCTGCCGTTGCGTTCACCGATCGTGGCAGCGACTCCACCAAATGTAGAAAAGTCGCTGCTGTGGTGGCATCGGCAGTTGGAAGAGCGAGGCATCGTCACCGCGCCGCGTGAAGGATTCATTCGGTTTTCGCCGCATTTCTACAACGACGCTCACGATGTCGACCGAGTGATCTCCTCTCTGCGAGTTATCATGAATTCATGACGATTACTGCTCTTGTTCTGTGCGTGATCGCGCTCGCTCTGGGTGCGGTCGCGGGGTGGCTGGTGGGGAGTGCACGGAAAGGTGCGGAGGCGGATCGCGCGCGCACCGAGCGTGAGGCGATGCGCATCGAGCGCGACGCGATGCGCACCGAGCGCGAGGCCATGCGCACAGAGCGCGAGGCCATGCGCAGCGAGCGCGACGTCGCGAGAAGCGAGCGCGATCTCGCGCACGCCGAACGGCAGAAGAGCGACCTCGCACGCATCGAGTTGCAGCGCCGCGTCGAAGAGGCGCAGCAGGCGAGGGCCGTCGCCGAGGCCACTGCCGCGACGCGTGTCGCCGAGGCGGAGAAACTGCTCGCGAATCATGCGTCGATGCAGAAGCAGATCGAAGACAGCTTCGCCGCGCTCGCGCAGAAAGCATTCAAAGACGTCAGCGAGAACCTCGTCCAGACGAACAAGACCCAGGTCAGCGGCGCGCTCGACACCAAGAAAGTGGAGATCGAGGCGCTGCTCACGCCGATGCGCGAGATGCTCGAGAGCTATCGCGGCGAGGTGCTGAAAAGCGAGCAGGCGCGCAACGAAAGCTACGGCGGATTGCAGCAGCAGATCCGCACGCTCCTCACCGCGCAGGAGCTGTCGCAGCGCGAGGCCTCGCGCCTCGCCAACGCGCTGCAGTCGCCGACCGTGCAGGGCTCGTGGGGCGAGTTGTCGCTCAAGCGCTGCATCGAAATGGCCGGCATGAGCGAGTACTCGCGCGACTTCGACACGCAGCAGACCTTCACGAGCGAGGAAGGGAAGCGCCTTCGTCCCGATGTCGTCGTGCATCTCCCGAACGACCGCGTCATCGCCGTCGATGCGAAAGCGCCGCTCTCCGATTACATCGCCGCCTGCAGCGAGAGCGACGAGGCGAAGAAACGGCTCCTGTTCGAGGCGCACGCGAAGAACATCCGCCGCCACGTCGACACGCTCGCAAAGAAGGAGTACCAGCTCAGCATCGGCAACACGCTCGACTTCACCGTGATGTTCATTCCGGGCGAGCACTTCCTCTCCGCCGCACTGTCGACCGACATCGGGCTGATGGAGTACGCGACCGAGAAAAAGATCTTCCTCGCATCGCCGACCATCCTCCTCCCGCTGCTGCGCGCCGTTGCCGCGAGCTGGAAAGCAGAGAAGACCGAGGAGAGCGCGAAGAAGATGCACGACAGCGCGGTCGAGCTCTTCAATCGCTTCGTCCGCGTCATGGACCTCTTCGCCGACATCGGCAGCCGCCTCGCCAAAACAGTCGAGAAATACAACGAAGCCATCCGCTCCATCGACACCCGCCTCTGGCCGAAAGGCGAAGAACTGCAGCGCATGGCCGGCAGCGGCAAAGAGCTCGGTGCCCTCCAACAGATCGACGCCATTCCCCTCGAGTCCGCCAAACTCCGCCTCACGATGCAGAACGAGGAGCCGGGGGTGGTGGTGGCGATGAGGGAGTAGTTGGTTGTTGGTGGTTATCGGTTGTCGGTTGTCTGCGGTGCATCGCCTGGCCGCACATGGCAGACAACTGACGACCGACAACTGACAACAACACGCCCCAACCCATGTGCTACCCTTCCCTCCCCATGACTTCCTCCAGGACGAACGAGCCCGTGCACAGCCCCGTTGCCGGCTCGTGTCTTTGGCTCGGCTAGCACTCCCTCCACACGACCGGTTCCCCGATGGCGATGGCGTCGCTGAATGACTCCGTGACTGCCGCTGTTGTCCGCCGAGGAGCCTGACCATTGATCACCGTCGTCGATAACTACGATTCGTTTACTTACAACCTCGTGCAGCAGCTCGAGCGCCTCGCGGGCGAGCGGCTGCAGGTCATCCGCAACGACGAGTTCGAGCCCGAAGCGCTCCTCGCCGCGAAACCGAAAGCGATCGTCATCTCGCCCGGCCCTGGCACACCCGCGCGCGCCGGCCGCTGCATCGAGCTGATCCGCGCAAACGACTCCGTTCCGCTCCTCGGCGTCTGCCTCGGCCATCAGGCCATCGCCGAGGCGTTCGGCGCGACCGTCGTGCGCGGCGAGCTCCCCGTGCACGGCAAAGTGAGTGATGTTCGTCATCACGACGCGAACCTGTTCGCCGGATGCCCGCATCCGATGCGCACCGCGCGCTATCACTCGCTCGTCGTCGCGCGCGAAACACTTCCCGACTTTTTGCAGATCGACGCCGAGACCGACGACGGCGCGATCATGGCCATCTCCCATCGCGAGCGGCCCATCTTCGGAATCCAGTTCCATCCCGAGTCGTACGGCACCGACGGTGGCGATCGGTTGATCGAGAACTTCCTGCGTCAAGTGGAGGACAGGCAATCCTGCCTGTCCCCCGCGGCCGATCGACACGAACAGGACAGGCAGGATTGCCTGTCCTCCACTGAGGCGTCCCGATGATCGCCGCCGCCATCAAACGCGCCGTCGACGGCCACGATCTCGGCCGCGACGAAATGTACGAAGTGTTCGGACACGTGATGGACGGCCGAACGAGCGACGTGCAGAAATCGGCGCTGCTCGTCGCATTGCGAATGAAGGGGGAGACGCCGGACGAGATCACCGGCGCGGCGCTGGCGATGCGCGAGCGCGTCACTCCCGTCGACCTCGGCGGCGACAACGCGCGCGTCAATCTCGTCGACACCTGCGGCACCGGCGGCGACGGACGCGGCACGTTCAACGTCTCCACGATCGCCGCGCTCGTCGCCGCGGGCGCTGGTGCGAACGTTGCGAAACATGGCAATCGAGCCGTCTCCTCATCGTGCGGCAGCGCCGATCTGCTGGCCGCCCTCGGCGTGCAGATCGATCTCGACGCCTCGCGCATGACCGAGGTTTTGCGCCGCGTGGGCATTGCCTTCCTGTTCGCGCCGAAACTCCATCCGGCCATGAGCGCCGTCGCGAACGTTCGGCGCGAGCTCGGCGTGCGCACCATCTTCAACGTCCTTGGGCCGCTCACCAACCCCGCATTTGCGCGGCGCCAGGTGCTCGGCGTCTACGCCGAGCGCCTCGTCGGGACCGTCGCGCGCGTACTCGCCGCACTCGGTGCCGAGCATGCGCTGGTCGTGCACAGCCGCGACGGACTCGATGAGATCTCGGTCTCGGCGCCGACGCGCGTCTGCGAAGTGCGCGGCGGCGAAGTGACGTCGTACGAGCTGACGCCCGACGAGATCGGCCTCGGCATGCACGACATCAACACACTCGCCGGCGGCGATGTGCGTGCGAACGCGAACATCGCCCGCGACATCCTCGGCGGCGCGGACGGTGCGCGTCACGACATCGTGGCCGCCAACGCCGGCGCCGCGCTGTACGTCGCGGGACTCGCCCCATCCATTCGCGACGGCGTCACGCTCGCGCGCGAGGCGCTCTCCAGCGGCCGCGCGCTCGCGAAATTGCAGGAGCTGATCGCGGTCACGAACGAGGTGCCGCAATGACGGTGCTGGACGACATCGTCGAGCGCACGCGCGTCCGTCTGCGCGACGAACCGATCGACATCGAAGTCGTGCGCCGCGCTGCACGCGAGCGCGCCGAGCAGCGGACGCCGTTCGCATTCCGCACCGCGCTCTCGCGGCAAAGCGTGAACGTCATCGCCGAGATCAAATCGGCGTCGCCGTCCGCCGGCTCGATCGTTGCCAATCCCGACGTGGAGACCATTGCGAGCGATTACGCGCGCGGCGGCGCGGCCGCAATCTCGGTCGTCACCGAGCCTGATTTCTTCCGCGGCTCGCGCGACTGGCTGCAGCGCGCGCGCACCGCGAGCGGACTGCCGGTGATCATGAAGGACTTCATCGTCGAGCCGTCGCAGTTGATGCGCGGCATCGCCGCCGGCGCGGACGCGATTCTGCTCCTCGCATCGCTGCTCGACGCGCGGCGCCTGCTCGAATTCATCGGCCTGCTCGAAGCGTATGGCTGCGACGCGCTGGTCGAAGTGCACGATGAAGATGAGCTCGAGCGCGCGATTGCAGGCGGCGCAAAACTGATCGGCGTGAACAACCGCGACCTGCGAAGTTTCACCGTCGACCTCGGCATCTCCGAGCGGCTCGCCGCACGCATGCCCGCCGGTGCGATTCGCGTCGCCGAGAGCGGCATTCGCACGCGCGCCGACATCGACCGTCTGCGCAATGTCGGCTTCGACGCGTTCCTCGTCGGCGAGTCGTTGCTGCGGCAGGATGACCGCGCGGCCGCGGTTCGTGCATTGGTTGAGGGAGTTCCTCGGAGTTCCTCGCGTTCCTCGGAGTCCCTCGGGGAGCCGGACGAGGCAACTCACTCCGAGGAACTCCGAGGAACTCCGAGGAACTCCGAGGAACCATGAACACAACCCGAATCAAGATCTGCGGCATCACCCGCGTCGAAGACGCGCAGCTCTGCGCGGAGCTCGGCGCCGACTACCTCGGCTTCATCTTCGTGCCGAATTCCGCGCGTTACCTTGATGCAGGCAAGGCAGCGGAGATCGCGGACGCCGTTCGTTCCGCCGCAACCTCACGTAACGCCGAAACTCCGGCGCCCGAAGCGGGCGCCGCTCCACAAAACGAGCGACGCCATGTGCCGCGCTTTGTCGGCGTGTTTCGTGATGAATCGCTCGAGACCATTCACTACATCGCGCATCGCGTCGGGCTGGACCTGATCCAATTCCACGGCACCGAAACGGACGATGACATTCACGCCCTCGGGTTGCCGTCCGTGAAGGCGTATCGCGTCGGCGAAACGTTGCCGAATACGGGCGCGCATCCGAGCGCCGACTGGCTGTTGTTCGATACGTTCGACGAAAAGCGCGACGGCGGCACCGGCAAACAATTCGACTGGTCGCTGCTGGCGATGTATCCGCGCACGAAACCGTTCTTTCTCGCCGGCGGCCTCACGCCCGAGAACGTCGCCGCGGCGATCAGTCTCGTGCGCCCCGACGGCATCGACGTGTCGAGCGGCGTCGAGTCGGAGCCCGGCATCAAAGACCCCGAAAAGCTCAGGAACCTCTTCGAAAGAGTCAGAAGACCATGACCTCACTTCCCAACCGCCACGGTTTCTTCGGAAACTTCGGCGGCAAGTTCGTCCCCGAAACATTGATGGCGGCGCTCGACGAGTTCGAGACCGCATACAAAAAACTCAGACGCGACCGCGACTTCAAACGCGAGCTCGAGGACGTGCTGACCGATTTCGTGGGACGCCCGACGCCGCTCACCGAAGCGAAGAATTTCGCCGCCTTGTGTGGCGGCTTCCGACTCTTTCTCAAGCGCGAAGACCTCACGCACACCGGCGCGCACAAGATCAACAACGCCATCGGTCAGGCGCTCATCGCGAAACGAATGGGCAAGCAGCGCGTGATCGCGGAGACCGGCGCGGGGCAGCACGGCGTCGCCACCGCCACCGCCTGCGCGCTCCTCGGTCTGCAATGCGTGGTCTACATGGGCGAAGTGGACATGGCGCGGCAGGAGCTGAACGTCTTCCGCATGCGCCTCCTCGGCGCTGAAGTCGTGCCGGTCACGAGCGGCAGCCGCACGCTCAAAGACGCGATCAACGAAGCGATCCGCGACTGGGTCACCAATGTCCGCACGACGCACTACATCATCGGATCCGTGCTCGGTCCGCATCCGTATCCGATGGTCGTGCGCGACTTTCAATCAGTGATCGGCCGCGAGGCGCTCGTGCAATTGAAGAAGAAAACCGGTGCGATTCCGAACGTCGCGGTTGCGTGCGTCGGCGGCGGCTCGAACGCGATCGGCCTTTTCTACGACATGCTCAAACACGAATCGATCCGAATGATCGGTGTCGAAGCGGGAGGCCGCGGCAGCGCGCTCGGACAGCATGCCGCACGCTTCTCCGGCGGCGGCCTCGGCGTGCTGCACGGGACGCGCTCGATGGTGCTGCAGGACGAATTCGGCCAGATCGCCGAGACGCACTCCATCTCCGCGGGCCTCGACTATCCGTCCATCGGACCGGAGCACGCGCACCTGCAGGAGATCGGCCGCGTCGAATACGCCGACTGCAGCGACGAGCTCGCGCTCGAAGCGTTCCACAAGGTCAGCCAGTGCGAAGGAATCATCCCCGCGCTCGAGTCGTCGCACGCCCTCGGATGGCTGCTGCGTCACGGCCACACGATCGCGAACGACGCGATCGTCATCGCGAACCTGTCGGGCCGCGGCGACAAAGACGTTCCGCAAATCGCGGCGATGCAGGCGGGAAAGGCATGAGCGTCGTGCTTGTGGAGCGGCGGGCTTCAGCCCGCCGAACATCGAATGACAGTCGGCGGGCTGAAGCCCGCCGC